>NZ_CBFHJT010000158.1:0-1031 GCF_965656025.1 Polaribacter sp. | reverse complement strand
CCCCTAAGTTAGTACACATTAAAGCATATTCTTTGTTTGTAGATGGGTCTACCCAACCCCAAGAATCATTACCTTGTACGTTACCTTCACCAAATTCTTCTAAAGAAATATGGGCAAGTAAATCATAATCTTTACAAGGGTATGGGCCTGCCAAACCATTTTCGCATTTAAATTCAGGATTGATGACTAACTGAATTTCTGGTTCTACCACGTCTAATTTGTTAGAACAACTTGCAAAAACTATAAAACAAAGGAGTAATGATTTTTTAAACATAATTTTTCTTTTTAACAGAACGTGTGATTACATTCAAATAGTATACCAAACACAGTTACTATCAAAAATAGTAATATTATTTTTACTTCTCTGTTAAAGTAACCTTGTAATTTTAAGAATGTGCCTATCTTTGTAGCATGTTAGCAAATAAAAATCCACAAAAAACGTCGTTGGCTGAATTAGGAGAATTTGGCCTAATCAATCATATTACTAAATATTTTAAAGTAGAAAAACCTAGTACCATAAAAGCAGTTGGAGATGATGCTGCAGTTTTAGATGCATCAGAAAAACAAACTTTAGTTACTACAGACTTGTTAGTAGAAGGCGTACATTTTGATTTGAGTTATATGCCACTAAAACATTTAGGGTATAAAGCTGTAATGGTAAATTTATCTGATGTATATGCAATGAACGGAACTGCAGAACAAATTACAGTTTCAATTGCTGTTTCTAACAGGTTTCCACTAGAAGCAATTGAAGAGTTATATGCAGGTATTCAGTTAGCTTGTGATACTTATAAAGTGGATTTGATTGGTGGAGATACTACTTCTTCTACCAAAGGAATGTTACTTTCTGTAACTGCAATTGGTAAGGCAGAAAAAGAAGAGATTGTGTATAGAAATGGAGCCAAAGAAACCGATTTAATTGTGGTTTCTGGTGATGTTGGCGCAGCCTATTTAGGTTTGCAAGTCTTAGAAAGAGAAAAACAAGTTTTTAAAGTAGACCCAAATAATCAGCCAGACTTAGATAATTATAC
>NZ_CBFHJT010000157.1:0-1032 GCF_965656025.1 Polaribacter sp. | reverse complement strand
TTGCTAACGTATTTTTAATATTTTTTGTGTGATTTACAAAACCAACGTCTAACAAACTACCAGATATTTGTAATTGCCTATTTATCTGATAGGTAAAACCAACATCTAAACCAAAACCTAAATTACCTCCAAAAAAAGTATTTTTTAAATAAGTTGATGGATCGTCTATATACTCATCATTACTAACCAAACCAGATGTTTTTAGATTTACGTTTACATTGTCTAAATAATGAATGTAAATATTGTTATTACCTTCGTTTGTAGTAAAAGTTCCGTAGTTATTTGTTGATTGTATATTTAAAGTAGAGGAATAAATTTTAAACCTACCACCAAGGGTTAACTTTTCATTTACTTTTTGGGTAATTCCTGCATGAATAACACCTAAAATATCTGCTTTATATAGCAGTTGAGAAATATCAAAACTTTTGTTTAAAAAAGCCCCATTTCCTTTATTTACAAGTGTAAAAACATCTTTTGGATAGTAGCCTATTGCATCAAGCTCTTCGTAAAAACCAAAACTAAAATACGTTTTATCATGATACCTAAACCCAGCATTTAAAATTTCTATTTGCGTGTTAACCTTAAAGTAATCACTTGTTTTTAATCGGTTTAAAAGAGTGGTAACTTTATCATTAAAAGATAAATTATCTGCTACAAAAATATTTGAAGGCACAAAACTAGTAGCACCTAATTCTGCAGAAAAACCAGATAATAGTGGCACTCCAATATGATATTTATAATTATTTTCTATACCAGGATTTAAAAGTAATGTTTGTGGCAGACTATTAAAGTTATATAAAACCTGCTTGTTCTGAGAATTCAAAGAAAGAGATAGTAGAAAAACAACTATTAGGGATATTTTTTTCATACTATAAAGAAGTTTCTAAATATACTTTTGCTGCAGATCTAAACTCAAAACTACCCAAATCTGATGCAGTTATCGGAGTCGTAGTATCGTCTAAACTAATTCTAAGCTCTATTCTAGTAAAGTTTTTTACGTTTTTATTTACCAAAATATCTACAATTTCTATT
>NZ_CBFHJT010000156.1:0-1037 GCF_965656025.1 Polaribacter sp. | reverse complement strand
ATTATTTCCTTCTTTTTTATCGTATTTAGTAAAGCAGGTGTTATTGCTGCTATTTTATTAATTCTTTTTAGATTGATCGTAGACTTAACTTTAGAATCCATTAGAGAAAACTCTAAAACACTAGACTTTCTATCAGAAAAACTAGAAAACGAAAAAGCGAGTAAAGAAGATATTAAAAAACAGCTGATTATGTTTACTGAGTAAAATATACGTCAAATGACGTATTGTATCATTTTTGTGTTTTAGAGAGATTTGTAAGGTAACTTTAAAACACTTAAAATGAAAAAAATATTAGTATCACTCTCTATTCTAACTTTTTGTATTTCTCTAAAAGCACAAGACATCCAGAGCTTTAAACCAAAAAACAATACTTACGGATTAAAAAACCTTAAGAAAAATCCGAAAAAAATTTATATCGCTAATTTCAACGTAAATCTACAAGTATATAAAGATGCGCAAGACACCAAAGCTGGTAGTAAAAATTACAGAAAAGGAAAAGTTGTTGGAGATGCAAAGGCTGTTGCAGCAGTTGGCCTAGGTAATTTAGATAAAGACATGATACAGAATAAAGTAAATCAACTTTATAATGAATACATATCAGAATTAAAAAATAACGGATTTGAAATTGTCTCACCTGAGACTGCAGGAAAAATAAAGAGCTATAAAAATTGGACCAAAGCTGATGGACCATTTGTAAAAGAATCTAAAATTCCAGGGGTTATTCAAATAATTCCAGCAAATTACAGCTATTATTTTAAAGAACAGAGTAATATAAAAAGTAAACTTTTTAAAAAATTTAGAGTAAATGCAAATATTTCTTCAGCTATTTCTAAAGAATTAGATAACGCATTAGTGAGTGATGTGGAACTGTATTTTCTATTTACAGAAGATGGTGCTAAAGATTGGCTAAAGGGAAATGCAGCTAAAGTTAAAATTAATGTGAATTACAGGTTAATTAATTCTACAGCAATTACAAGCATTAAAAAACATAAAAGTTTGTTTTCTATGGGTAGTAAAACTTTTGATCAAGTAAACAC
>NZ_CBFHJT010000155.1:0-1054 GCF_965656025.1 Polaribacter sp. | reverse complement strand
GCGTTTGTCTACAGAGATTTGGGTTTCATTAACTAAAGAACGCTGGCTAATACCACCATTATTCACTAAAATATCTACATGACCAAAAGCATTTATAGCGAGTACTGCTTTGCCGCTTAAAGCATTATAATCTGCTAAATCTAAAGGGATAATTTTTATATTATCTGGAGCTTTACAAAGATTTTTCACCTCTTCTAAAGCCTCTAAATTTCTAGATGATAATAGTAGTTTTGCATTTTTTTTTGAAAGCGCAATAGCTAATGCTTTTCCAATACCAGAAGAAGCACCTGTAATCCAAATAACTTTGTTTGCTAAAGACATTTTATTTTTTAAAGTACAATATACCTATTTTGCTTTAGAAATAGTATTTTTGGTACACTTGTTGAACATCCTTTTTTAAAATACAATTAGAATGCTAAAAATGAAAAAATTACTTGGTTTTATATTTTTAATATCATCATTTGCAAATGCACAATATTTGGTTAATGGTACCCTAACAAATACAATAGATACAGATTGGGTAATTTTATATAGAATAGAAGGTGCAAGACAAAAATTTATACAAAATACCACCATACAAAAAGATAGTATTTTAATAGAAGGCAACAAACAAGAAATTGGTTCTTTTCAGTTTAAATTACCTGCAGATACAAAAGTGGGTTCTTACAGAGTAAGTTATAGAACAAAAGGGGCAAGTTTTGTAGATTTTATTTTTAACAAAGAAAATATAAGTTTTACGTTTCATCCAGATTACCCAGAACAAACCGTTTTGTTTTCTGAATCTAATGAAAATATTGTGTACAAAAACTATCTTACAGAAATTTCTAAAGAGCAGCAAAAATTAGACTCTTTGCAAATTACAGCCATTAGAAATCCGAATGTAAACCTAAATATAGCCTATAAAAACACCTTAGCAACTATAAATGCCATACAAAACAAATATTTGGCTAGTACTAGAAATATGTATGTAAAACCATTTATACAGGCTACTTTAAGAGCAAATCCGCCAGAAATTAAAACCACTGCAAAAGAGTATATGACTTCAATGAACAAT
>NZ_CBFHJT010000154.1:0-1116 GCF_965656025.1 Polaribacter sp. | reverse complement strand
AACGAATTACAGCGTCTGTCATTGGCCCCTCAATATTGGCTAAATCCTGTTTTTTAACTTCAATTAATTTATCAACAAAGAACTGAGTTAAAAAACAAGTAAATTCTTTGTTGTTTTTTGGCATTATAATTTTGAGCCTATCAAAGTATTTTTAGTGTTTTGATAGGCTTTTTTGTTACTATTTACTATTGATTTACTTTAAAACAGCTACAAAATTTTCATCATAAGGCAATCCACTTTTTGCAATTGCAAATGATTGTTTTAATAGCTTATTACTTACGGCTATTAATGCTAGTTTTTTACTCTTTCCTTTAGAGACAATTCGCTCGTAAATTTCCCTACAACCCTTATTATATTTACAAGCTGAAAAACTACATAAAAATAATAGGTTCCTCATTTTTTGATTGCCCATTTTACTAATTCTGCTTTTCCCTCTTACACTACTCCCTGAGTGACGTATCGTTGGGGTGATACCAGCATAACTGCACAATTGTTTTGAATTTTCAAACTTGGTAAACCCATCGGTCATAACAATAAGCATCAAAGCAGTTTTAACACCCATCCCTGGAATACTTTTCAATAAGGTCAATTGCTCTTGCTGATGGTCTTTAACTAATGTATTCAAACGATCTTCTAACAAACCAATCTCTTTTTTAATGGACTTCAATGAGCGATTTAATGAGCGATAAACAGCTTTTGAAGGAATTCCTAATGTTTTTTCTCCGTGTATTTTATTCTTGATAGCAGTACTTTGTTTTATATAAATATCCATTAAACGGATTAGTTGAAGGCATTCTGCTTGGCTTTCATCTTTTGCCGTGTAAAGTGGAACTTCATTAAAACTACCATATTCACAAATAGCTTTGGCATCGGACTTATCTGTTTTTATCTTAGATAATTTCATTTGAATAAAACGCTTTACAGATAAGGGATTTACAACAGAGACTAAGTAACCTTGCTGATAAAGGTATTGGGCTAAACAATAATGATAATAGCCTGTAGCTTCCATTACTACTAAGGTTTCTTTGGTTAGCTTTTTGGCAAACGCTTTAAAACCTTTTAAATCATTGGACAGCTGCTCATAATCTCCTCTTGAATTCATCACATCAAACACAT
>NZ_CBFHJT010000153.1:0-1140 GCF_965656025.1 Polaribacter sp. | reverse complement strand
AACTGCAAATGAAAAGTTTACACGACCACGACCATCTGCAAAAGGAATTTCCCAAAGAGATTCTCCACCAGCTGAAACATTTTCTTCATTTAATTTTCTCCAAACTGTTTCAAAAGATGGTTCTAATCTTGCTGTACCACTATTAATAACGTCTCTACATTCGTCTAAAGCTAATTTATACATTTTAGCTACAGATAAATCTGGATCGTTACTTCTGCGAACTCCATCATTTGGGTATTGTTGAAAACCACTTGCCGCCAAGGCAACACGAGCTCTTAACCCTTTTACAAATGCTTTGTTTACTTTTTCTACAGTTGTTGTAGCAGGAACCTCATTAGGCCATGCAACTAATTCTGAAGCTTCTCCTAAATCTGCAATAATTTGTTTGTAAATAATATCTCTATTAGATTTTTCGATATAAATTGTTTCTGAATTTATTGGCTCAAAACGAGCTGGTACATCTCCCCAAGTTTTTATCAAATCGCTATAGTACAATGCTCTTAATGTTAAAGCTTCTCCTAATAATTGACCTAATTCATTTCCTGGTTCTGGGTTTCCAAATTCACGCAAACCTCTAATACAAAGATTAGCTCTTTCTATACCTGAATATATCATTGCCCAAGAACTATTAGTTCTATCCATTTGTTGATTATTTGGTTTTGCATCATAAATCATTAACTCACCTGTTGCATTTCCAACAGAAGCAGAGTTATAATTCCACTCAGCATCGGTATTAAAACCATAAAAAGGAATATGTCTACCTCTATAAGAGTTAGTTTGTCCCATTGGCTCTAAAATTCCGTCTACAGCTCCTCTAGCCAAACCTGGTGTTGAGAAGATTAAGGATTCGTCTAACGTTGATTTTGCTGGAGCATCTAAGAAATCACTGTCAACTTCTTTACACGAGTAGAAAAGTACGAAAGTAAGTATTCCTAAAAATATTGTTGCTTTTATGTTTTTCATTTTTTCTAAAGTTTGTTATTAAAAATTTAAATTTAAACCAAAAACGAACTGTCTACTTCTTGGATAAGCTGAATAATCTACGCCTGGTGTTAATGGAGTTCTTCTTCTTGTTGAAACTTCTGGGTCTGGACCCGAATAATTTGTTGCAACAAATACATTATTTGCAGTAACATAGAA
>NZ_CBFHJT010000152.1:0-1187 GCF_965656025.1 Polaribacter sp. | reverse complement strand
TATAAAAAATGTGAGTTAGAAACCGCTTCAGGAATTGGTATTTATGCACTAAGTGCAATTATTGTAGATAAAGCAGAACCTAGTGAAGCGTTAAAATCCAATTTAGTTTGGTCTTTAGGGGTTAAAAATCCAAAATATTTAATTTCATCAAGACAATTAGATGCTTTTAGAAGAGGAGAAGAAATTCATCAAGAAGTTGATGCAAAAGCAGAAAAAGGAGCTTATTTTACAATTCAAGATTTGTCTTTAGAAGCAAATTCAGAAGAATCTTGGAGCTTAATAGCCAACGTAAATCAAGATTTAGGCGATTATCATCGTTTGGCAAAACTTATTAAAAACGAATCTAATTTATCTACATTACTTGAAGAAAGTATTGATGAAGGTACAGCACATTTAGTAGAATTAGTGGCAGCTTCTGATGGTTTAGAATTAGGGGAAGTTCAATTAAGAAATACACGTCATTTTGCAAATACACTTTTCAATATCATGAGAGGTGGTATTTTTGATGATGGCTATAAAATTGAAAAAAATGATTTTGAAAAATACTTAAAAGGTGCAAACAATGAAGTATTTAAAAATCAACAAAGTATAATAAACAGTTTTCCAGAAGAATTTTCGGTAGATTATCTAAAAAATATAGCAAAGTCAAATGAAGACAAAGATTTTAAAAGGCTGTGTTTAGAGTATTTACCATTAAAATTTAGTCGTAGGCATGGTGATCCAAGTAGGCCTTGGAACCGTTTTTCAATCAATACACAAAGTGAAATTGATGGCTCTAAGATTTTAGATTACGAAGGAAACTGGAGAGATATTTTTCAAAATTGGGAAGCATTAGCGCATTCATATCCTGAGTTTATAGAAGGTATGATTCATAAATTTTTAAACGCTTCTACGTTTGATGGATACAATCCTTATAGAGTTACCAAAGATGGTTTTGATTGGGAAACAATAGAGCCAGATGATCCTTGGTCCTACATTGGTTATTGGGGAGATCATCAAATAATTTATTTATTAAAATTCTTAGAGTTTATCGAGAATTATTATCCTGGTAGATTGTCAGAAAACTTTACAGAAGATGTTTTTGTGTATGCAAATGTGCCTTACAGAATTAAAAGTTATCAAGAAACCTTACAAAATCCTAAAGACACCATAGATTTTGACCAGGAATCTCATCATAAAATAGATGA
>NZ_CBFHJT010000151.1:0-1210 GCF_965656025.1 Polaribacter sp. | reverse complement strand
AAATTCTAATACAATTTCTTGATTAGGTATAGAAACCTGCTCATGAAACGCACCAAAAAGAATAAAAATTAAAAATAAAGTACTTATGTACCATTTTGTTTTCATGCGTCAAATATATAAAAAAGATTGCTTTTTAAATCTAGGAATTTAGAAAGTTATTAAATTGAATAAAAGGCAAGTATTATTGTGTAATTCGTAATTTTATAATCATTTAAGATAAAAATATAAAGAAGTCTTAAAAATGTTTATATTTATTTACTGAGAATATTATTTTTTAAAAAGAAAAAATGAAACATAAATCAGATATTTCTATAGCACAGTCTAAAGAATTAATACATATTAAAGAGGTTGCTAAAAAATTAAAAGTAACTGAAGATGATTTAGAAATGTATGGCAAATACAAAGCAAAATTACCTTTATCTCTAATTGATGATGCAAAAATAGCAAACAATAATTTGGTTTTGGTTACTGCATTAACACCAACTCCTGTTGGCGAAGGTAAAACAACAGTTTCTATTGGTTTAACAGAAGGTTTAAATAAAATAGGCAAACAAGCAACTGTGGTTTTGAGAGAACCATCTTTAGGGCCAGTTTTTGGTATCAAAGGAGGTGCTGCTGGTGGTGGCTATTCTCAAGTAGTACCGATGGAAGATATTAATTTGCATTTTACAGGTGATTTTAATGCTGTAGAAAAAGCTAATAATTTGCTATCTGCTTTAATTGATAATAATTTACAGAGCAAAACAAATAACTTAAATATCGATGCAAGAACGGTTTTATGGAAACGAGTAATTGACATGAATGACCGTTCTTTAAGAGATATTGCTATTGGTTTAGGTGGAACTGCAAATGGTGTACCAAGACAAGATGGTTTTAACATTACACCAGCATCAGAAGTAATGGCAATACTTTGTATGGCATCTGATTTAGAAAATTTAAAAGAACGTTTAGGAAATATTTTAGTAGGTTTTACTTTTGATAAAAAACCTGTTTTTGCTAGAGATTTAAAAGCAGAAAATGCCATGGCTATCTTACTAAAAGATGCGATTAAACCAAACCTGGTACAAACTTTAGAAGAAAATCCTGCAATAATTCATGGCGGACCTTTTGCTAATATAGCTCAAGGTACAAACACCATAATAGCTACAAAAATGGGACTTTCTCTATCGAATTATGTTGTTACAGAAGCAGGTTTTGGTGCAGATTTAGG
>NZ_CBFHJT010000150.1:0-1217 GCF_965656025.1 Polaribacter sp. | reverse complement strand
ACACCTGCAGGTGTTTTTGAACTCACCAAAAGAAATCACACAGTTTACATTCAATCTACAGCAGGAGAAGGTAGTGGTTTTTTTGACCAACATTATATAGAGGTTGGTGCCACAATTTTACCAACCATAGAAGATGTTTACAAACAAAGCGAAATGATTGTAAAGGTAAAAGAACCTATTGCATCAGAATATCCCTTAATACAAGAAAACCAAATTGTTTTTACCTATTTTCATTTTGCATCTAGCGAAGCTTTAACAAAAGCAATGCTTAAAAGCAAGGCAATTTGTATTGCTTACGAAACTGTAGAAGATACAGAAGGTACATTGCCTTTATTAACACCAATGTCTGAGGTGGCTGGTAGAATGGCAGTGCAACAAGGTGCAAAATACTTAGAAAAACCAATAAAGGGACGTGGTATTTTATTAGGTGGTGTGCCAGGTGTTGCCCCAGGAAAAGTTTTAATTTTAGGTGCTGGTGTGGTTGGTGTACAAGCTGCAAAAATGGCTGCTGGTTTGGGCGCACATGTAACCATTATGGATATTAATATGAAACGTTTGCGTTATGTGAATGATGTTCTACCAAATCATGTAATTACTGCATTTTCTAACGAATATACCATTAGACAACACATAAAAACACATGATTTAATTATTGGTGGTGTTTTGGTAAAAGGCGGAAAAGCACCAAAATTAATTACCAGAGATATGTTAAAAGAAATGAGACCTGGTACAGTTGTAGTAGATGTTGCTGTAGACCAAGGTGGATGTTTCGAAACTACAAAAGCCACCACGCATCAAGATCCTACCTATATTATAGATGATGTTGTGCATTATTGTGTTGCAAATATGCCTGGAGCTGTACCCTATACATCAACAATTGCATTAACAAACGTTACGTTAAATTATATTTTACGACTTGCTAATTTAGGTTGGGAAAAAGCGTGTGATTTAGACGAGTCTTTAAATAAAGGATTAAATATTGTAAAAGGAAAAGTAGTTTACAAAGAGATAAATGAAGCATTTGATCTTTAAAATGGATACAGCTAAACAATTTGTAAATTGATAGCTGTAATTATTAAAAAGTTACTATATTTGCACCCATAAAATAAACAATAAATATTTAATTATGAATCATTACGAAACTGTTTTCATTTTGAATCCCGTTTTATCTGATACTCAGATAAAGGAAACAGTACAAAAGTTTGAGGACTATTTGG
>NZ_CBFHJT010000149.1:0-1237 GCF_965656025.1 Polaribacter sp. | reverse complement strand
TACGAAGCCTGAAGTAAAATTACATCAGTTAGTAGGTGGTTCTATTTTAGTGAAAAAATTAGAAGTTTTTTCTCAAGATACAACTTATACTGGGCAACAAAAACAGTTTACAGATGCCTATTATGTAATAGAGCACCCAAAAGGAAACCTTATGTGGGATGCTGGCTTACCAGAACAATTAGTAATGCCAGAACCTTTTGATGAACCAAGTGGAGTTTACAGAATACAAAGACCAGATTCTTTGGTAAATCAATTAAAATCTATTGGTTTTAAGGTTGAAGATTTTAAATATTTTGCAATGTCTCACTCGCATTTTGATCACACAGGACATGCAAATTATATGAAAGATGCCACTTTAATAATTCAAGAAAACGAATTTAATGTAAATCTTTCTGACACCTTAAAACAAAAAAATCCTGCAATTGCAGCTCTTACAAATGTTAAAAAAATAAACGGAGACTTTGATGTTTTTGGTGATGGAACAGTAGTTATCAAATACATGCCTGGTCATACCATTGGGCATCAAGTTTTGTATGTAGAGGTTACTGGTTCAGAAAAACCAATTATACTGACAGGAGATTTATATCATTTTGAAGAAAATAGAACCAATAAAGGAGTTCCTTCTTTTAACTACAGTACAAAAGAAACTCTAGAAAGTATGAAGAATTTTGAAGCTTTTGCCAAAGAAAAAAATGCAGAAGTTATTATACAACATTCGCCAAAAGATTATCAAAAATTAGAAAAAATATTAAACGCTACTAAGCAATAGTAAATAGCCGAAACCATGTTAAAAATAGAAAATTTAAAAGCAGAAATAGACGGAAAAGCAATCTTAAAAGGATTGAATATAGAAGTAAAAGCTGGTGAAGTACATGCAATTATGGGGCCAAATGGTGCTGGTAAAAGTACCTTAGCAAACATTATTGCTGGTAAAGAAGAATATGAGGTTACAGAGGGTTCTATAGAACTAAATGACGAAGATATTAGCGAGCTTGCTCCAGAAGAAAGAGCACACAATGGTGTGTTTTTATCTTTTCAATACCCAGTAGAAATTCCTGGTGTTTCTGTAACCAATTTTATTAAAACAGCTATTAACGAAACTAGAAAAGCCAAAGGTTTAGAAGACATGCCTGCAAAAGACATGTTAAAAATGATTCGTAAAAAATCTGAATTGTTAGAAATAGACCGTAAATTTTTAGGTCGTTCTTTAAACGAAGGATTTTCTGGAGGAGAGAAA
>NZ_CBFHJT010000148.1:0-1256 GCF_965656025.1 Polaribacter sp. | reverse complement strand
GTAGACGATAACGAAGTAACATCAGAAGCTAGCTTCACAAACGATTTAGGAGCAGATTCTTTAGATACTGTTGAGTTAATTATGGAATTCGAAAAAGAGTTCGATATTCAAATTCCAGACGATCAAGCTGAAAACATTGGTACAGTTGGTCAAGCAGTTAGCTATATAGAAGAAGCAAAAAAGTAACATTTATATGCAGTTAAAACGAGTTGTAGTCACTGGACTTGGCGCATTAACGCCAATAGGTAATAATATTGAAGAATATTGGAAGGGCTTAGTTAACGGAGTTAGCGGAGCAGCACCTGTAACGTATTATGATGCTGCCAAGTTCAAAACTCGTTTCGCATGTGAGCTTAAAAATTTTAAAGCGACTGACTTTTTAGATAGAAAGGAAGCGCGGAAAATGGATAGATTTACGCAGTATGCAATGGTAGCTTCTGATGAAGCAATTGCAGATGCAAAATTAAATCTAGACGAAATAAATAAATTACGTGTTGGCGTAATTTGGGGAGCAGGAATTGGTGGTTTAGAAACGTTTCAAAACGAAGTTTTAAACTTTGCTGCAGGAGATGGTACTCCAAGGTTCAATCCGTTCTTTATCCCAAAAATGATTGCAGATATTGCTCCTGGAAATATTTCTATTAAAAATGGATTTATGGGACCCAATTATACGACAGTATCTGCCTGTGCATCATCTGCAAACGCAATGATAGATGCGTTAAACTACATTCGCTTAGGTACTTGTGATGTTATTGTAACGGGTGGTTCAGAAGCAGCAGTTACCATTGCTGGTATGGGTGGTTTTAGTGCAATGCACGCACTTTCTACGAGAAACGAGAGTCCAGAAACAGCTTCTAGACCTTTTGATGCAGAACGAGATGGTTTTGTATTAGGAGAAGGAGCAGGAGCTATTGTTTTAGAAAGTTACGAACACGCAAAAGCTAGAGGCGCAAAAATTTATGCAGAAGTAATTGGTGGTGGTATGTCTTCTGACGCACACCATATAACAGCACCACATCCAGAAGGTATTGGTGTAATTGCGGTAATGAAAAACTGTTTAGAAAATGCAGGTATTCAACCACAAGAGGTAGATCACATTAATACACATGGTACCTCTACACCTTTAGGAGATGTTGCAGAACTAAAAGCAATTTCAGAAGTTTTTGGAGACCATGCAAGGAACATCAATATTAATTCTACAAAATCTATGACTGGGCACTTATTAGGAGCAGCAGGCGCTATAGAGTCTATTGCTT
>NZ_CBFHJT010000147.1:0-1317 GCF_965656025.1 Polaribacter sp. | reverse complement strand
TGCAGTTTGACTTTCTAAGTCGAAGTTTTGGACGATTCCATTTTCAGCATCACCATCTACAACATCGTCACACAATTCTAAATCTAATACTGGATTTGCTGTGGGAACCGAATTAATTTGAACATTGAATTGCCCTAAACCTTGACAGTTATTGTTAACTGTACTTAAAATTTTATAATAAATGGGAAACTGAATTCCTTCTGGAACATTTGTAATATCTATTTTGCTTAAATTGTTTCTGTAGTTGGTAATATCAATTTCATTTAAAGTGTTTGCTCTGTCAGTAATATTTTCATAAAATGTTACTTCTGTATTTGCGGGTGCATTTATACCTGCTAATATGGCGCTTTCATTTAAAGAAAAGTTAGTTATACCATCTGTATCACTGTTCATACCTGGAGTATCCAGCCCATTTGCGTCTAAAAAATCGTCGCAAACAGGTGGTTGTAAAGTATTGTATGGATTGTCTGGTGTTTGTCCGACATTTATGATTAATTCAACAATATCTCTAGTACAACCTTGGTCTGTAAAAACTTTAACGTATACAGACTGTGTAGCATTTGATTGTACTGGGTAAGCGGTAATGTTTGTAATTTCTGAAGTACCCATAGCATCTATAAAAAACTGAAACCTTACATTTGGGGTGTTACTAATACTAGGTTGTGCTGTAGTTAAATTAACTGTAGGATTGTTATTGTTTGCACTTACACAATGCTCTAAAACAGGATTAGTAGCAACTACAGGTAAAGTGTCTACAATTAGTTCTAAGGTTTTAGAAGCGTCAAAACAAGCAGCGTTGTCAACATTTTCGACCCTAATAAAAACTGTTTGCGAATTTGTAACTTGGTGGTTTGTGTTTTTATTAATAATTGTGCTAGCATCATTAGTTTCTGCACCAGTTAAAGTAGTATGGTAAGATAAGTTATATTGTGTATTACTTAAAGCACCTAATATTTCTGAATCTTTTGTGTTTAATACAAATGTATTGATAACACCATCTGTATCTCCACCAGCACTTGCATTGTTGTCGCAAATTCTGTAAGGTGTTGGCTGTTTAGGTTCTGGGAATCCTGTTACAGCAAGCCTAAATGTTGTAATGTCTATACAGGCTGTTGGTGCTTTTTTGTTTTGTACTCTAGCATAAATTATTTGTGAACTATAAGCACTTGGATTTGTATAACTATCTGGCAGAGGATTATCTCTAGAATTGGCGTCTGCTGAATTATCAAAATATAATACTTCAAAAATAGTGGTATCTAAACCACCTAAAATTTCAGTGTCTTTTTCAGCAGGTAAATTAAAAGTGTTAAAACCGTC
>NZ_CBFHJT010000146.1:0-1359 GCF_965656025.1 Polaribacter sp. | reverse complement strand
CTTTTTTACTCATCTTACTTGTATTCTCCAAAGAGTTCTATTAATTTTTCGCTTCTAAATTTAAATATTTTTTCTAACTGAGGCTTTACTAAAATCGGATGAAATAATCTCCCTAAAAAGCCAAGTGGCACTTTATAATAAATCAAGTCTTCCATTTCTACACCACCTTCTATTTCCTTAATAAAATGCGTGTGATGCCACAAAGCATAAGGGCCATACAATTGTTCGTCTGTAAAATATTTTAGATGCTCTACTTGTGTAATTTTAGAAACCCACTTTGTTTTTATACCCAACAAAGGAGTTACCTCATAACTAATTAATTGACCTGCATACGTTGGTTTGTCTGCACCATCAATAATTTTAAAGCCCATTTCTTTGGGTGTCATTTTCTCTAAATTTTTGGGACTTTTTAAAAAATCCCATGCTTCTTGTAAAGAAATAGGAACATTTTGTTTTTTATGTAGTTTGTACATGTTTTTATTAATTATGAACTAAAATGTATAGGCTTAAAGAGGTTGCAATACACAACCAAACTAAATAGGGGAGTAATAAATATTTATAAATTCCCATTTTTTTAGATGTTCTAAAATAGTAGAAAAATAGGACAGATGTTAATGCAATTAAATTTAATAATCCTAAAAGTACTAAATGTTGACTAAAAACAATAAAATTCCAACTTACATTTAAAATGAATTGTAATGATAAAAGAAGTTTATTTTTTTGTGTATTTTCTACTAAAAAAAGTTTACCTAAATAAATAGAGAAACAAATCATTATGGTAGACCATGCTAGACCGAAAACGATACCTGGAGGAGTCCAAGGTGCTTTATTTAAATTAACATACCAGTCAGAAAGAGGACCATTATCCATTAACCAGCTACCAATGGCTAAACCACCAAAGTTTATCACCAAAAAAAGTAGGGTTAATTTTAGTTGTTTCATTTTAAGATTTACCTTGTATAGCTTCTATTTTTTTTAAAATATCGTCTGCCTCTTTATATTTTGTGTCGCTATCGGTTCTGTTAATGGATTGTAATTTGTAAGCTTCTTCCATTAACTTTTTATATTTTTCTTGAAGTTTTTCTACTTCAGATTTCTTTTTAAATAAGCCAAACATCGTATTTATTTTAGGTGGTTTGTAATTTTAGAACTTGTTGGTTTTGTAATAGAGAAGTAATAATCTATTAATTTACCTTCAGGTGATACTAAGTATTTTTGAAAATTCCACTTTACAGTAGAACTTTTGCTACCATTTAAACTTTTGTCTGTTAACCACGTGTAAAGTGGGTGTTGATTGATTCCTTTTACGTCTATTTTTTCGGTCATTAAAAACGTAACACCAAAATTCACTTTACAAAA
>NZ_CBFHJT010000145.1:0-1484 GCF_965656025.1 Polaribacter sp. | reverse complement strand
ATTGCCAATTCAACTCTAAATTTTCTTCAACAACTACGTGTTCATCTCCATTTTTTGGAGAAGGAGTATTCGTTTGTTTTTTTAAATTGGGTGTATCAATTTCGAAACCATTAAAAAGTAATTCTGCTATTTCTGAATTTGATTTTGAATCAATTTCAAAACGGATTACAACGGGTTTATTTTCTTCTACATTAAACTCGATATATGAAGTTTCTGATGCTATTTTAGAAAATACCCGATTGCTTTGCGAAACGGTTTGTATCAACTTATCATTCACATAAATATTTATAGGTGCATATTTTTTATCGCCTATTTTATCAAAAGTATTATGAAATGTAATTAAAGAATGTTTTCCTTCTTTTAAACCTGAAATAATCATTTCTAATGGTTCTTTAGAAAATAAACCATCACTCACTAATTGTGCATAATAAGGCGAACTTATACCTAACTTAAACCATTTTGATGTAAAATCACCTTTTAATTTAATTGACACATGATCAAAAGTTTTTTCAACTTCTTTAGCTTCATTAATTACCCATGATTTGTATGTAGGATCATGGACTTCTTCTAACCTTCTTCCTGAGAAATCAAAATCAACTTTTACAATTTGCTTTTCTGTTTTTTTATCGCTCTGGCATTGCACGTTTAATAATGTGGTTGCAGAAAACAATAAACATCCTAAAGTTCGTTTTATAAGTTTCATTTATTTTAATTTTATTTTTTCAGTTAATGAATATTCCAATAGATTTAGAATATCGTTTTTTCTTTCTTTTGGTATGATGTTGATGATTTCAACTTTTCCATTTTCTAGTTTTACCTCAACAGTTGTATTTTGAGTGGCATGCAATTTAAAATGTACATTCCAATCTTTTGGCCATGCAGAAAATAACAAAATTTTTCCATCTACTTCTTGTAATAACATCTCTTGCATACCAATCATTCCTGAACCTCCCCAATTATGATCTGGCACCCAGTCAAAACCTGGACCCCAAAAAGCAGGGAAACGTCTTTCTGAATTCGCCATTTTTAACATAGTATATTTTGCAGCTTCCTCTGTCAATCCTAATCTTGCTGCCATAATATTGGCTTGTTTCCAACCTACATGACTTCGAAATTTTAATAAATCTTCATCTAATTGATAGGTATGTTGTGCTATTTTTAAATCAGGTTTTCCAATACCGTAAATTTTCCATGGAAAAACTGGATAAAGTTGAGCGGCTTCTGTATTGTTTATACGTTCCCAAACTTTTGCTGGAGCTAATACTTTTTTATTATCAATTTCTCTAAAATTTAAAGGCGGGATTCTGGTTTGAAATGCTTTTAAATAAGTTATTTCTTCATTTGTTAAACCCTGTGATGAATATTTTAATAATTTTTCAGTAATCACTTTCAAAGCAGCAATGGTACTATTCGCATTATACGCCATTTTATAAGTTTCTACTGCAGAACCTGGATACAACACCAAATGACCATTTGCATCTAAA
>NZ_CBFHJT010000144.1:0-1508 GCF_965656025.1 Polaribacter sp. | reverse complement strand
ATAATATTAAATATAAGAATCTAATACCTCAAATCAGCAGGCTCTATAAAGTCTATTTCTATATTATAGATTTCTGTGATGTAGTTTTTAATTTCAGTTATAAAATCGTCTAATTTTTCTGAGGTAATATTGGTTGCTGGTTTTCTTCTTGGCAACGCAAAATCTACTGGTAAAAAACCACTATTTAAATTTTTAAACGAATAAATTCCCGCTTCTAAAGGTTGCTTAAAATTGTAATTTTTACTTTTTGTATATAAATACGCATACAGCAAAACTTGTATAGCTTTTAAGTGTTTTTCGTCTCTTAAATTCTCGAATTCTGGTACACGCAAATTACTGTTTGTAACCATGCCTGTTTTGTAATCTATAATTCTTAAAACACCATTTAACTCGTCTACCCTATCTACTTGACCATGCAATTTAATAGGGTATTCTATCTCTTTTATATGAATTTGTGTAGATAGGTTTTCTTCTGTTGCAATAATTTTTAAACGATTGTTTTTATTTTGTAACAATACCTTTTCTTTCTTTAAAAAGTTAGTTACAAATCGATTGGCAACTTCAAAAATTAATCTGTTTTTACCTGTAGTTAGGTTTCCATTTTTAAAATGGATTTTAAAGTGTTTTATTACCAAGTTTTTGGCTTGTTCTTGCATTTCTACAATAGCTTCCACAGACAAAAATTTACCTATAAAAGGTGTATATAATTCGTCTAATGTTTCGTGTACAACAGTACCCAATGTATTAAAAGCAACCGTTTCTTCTACATCATCTAGCTCTTTTATTTTTAAAATTTTTTGTTTGTAAAAACTTACAGGATTGTGTAAATAATTAGTTAAAGCCGAAGGCGATATTCCTTTTTCTGCCAATTCTTTTAGCTTTATTAGAGTAGCCTCTGTTTTACCAATTTGTTTTAGTTCGGTTGTATTTGCAATTACTTTTGGTGCAATTGTTTTGTGCAACATGTCGGGTCTTAACATTTCTAACTGAGTAACAAATCTGCTTTTTTCTCCACTTCCAAAATGGTCATGTTCTGTGTTGTACAGTATAAAAACATTTTTAGCTCTTTGTAATAGTCTAAAAAAGTGATAGGAAAAAATAGCATCTTTTTCTCTGTAAGTTGGCAATCCAAATGCCAACTTCACATCAAAAGGAATAAAAGAATTTTGCTGAGAACTGGCAGGTAAAATTCCCTCATTTGTAGAGGTTAAAATAATATTTTCGAAATCTAATACACGTGTTTCTAAC
This sequence comes from Polaribacter sp., assembly GCF_965656025.1. Lineage (GTDB taxonomy): Bacteria > Bacteroidota > Bacteroidia > Flavobacteriales > Flavobacteriaceae > Polaribacter. Next base: position 260 of record NZ_CBFHJT010000144.1, on the reverse strand, counting down.
ATCCCCATTAACTGTAAACCTTTTAAAGGCTCACCTTGAAAAGACAGCGTTTCTGAAGCTATTAATTGTTTAAAAAACAATGCCAATGTTTTTAAATCTGTAAAATAATTAAATTCGCTTTGCAGTGTTTTTAATTGTGTAAAAGCTGTATAAAAACGGAATAAATATTCTTTTTCCAGGTCTGTAGTTTCTTCTTTTAAAAGTGTAATTATATTTAAAATTCTATCTAAAAAATTATTGATGGTTGTATACTTTTCAAA
>NZ_CBFHJT010000143.1:0-1520 GCF_965656025.1 Polaribacter sp. | reverse complement strand
CATGATTGGATTATGAGTAGAGTTACCAAAGAAAATGAAATTATAGAAAGCTATACTTTTTCTATTTACTTAATTGCTATTGCTTGTGCTTATTTTGAGCTTTTTTACTCTTGGACTAAAGTACAGTTGCAGACAGTATTTGGTAATGTTTTAAAAGAATTATGGAATAGAGTAGTGGTAATGTTGCTGTTATTAGCTGTGTTTTTTGGTTTTATAACGAAAACAGAATTTATTTGGTATTTAACTGTTGCTTATGTGCTTAGGGCATTTGTAATGATGTTTTATGCATTTTACATGTACTTGCCTAAGTTTTATTTCAAACTACCAGCCAATTTTAAAGAAATTTTAAATTATTCTTTATATATAATTTTAGCAGGTTCTGCAGGAGCGATTTTATTAGATATTGATAAAATTATGATTCCCGGAAAAGACACCATAGAAAAAGCAGCTTATTATTCTGTAGCCGTGTTTATAGGCTCTTTTATAGAAGCACCAAGTAGAGCTATGACTCAGATTTTACAACCTTTAACTTCTAAATCCTTAAACGAATTTAACACTAAAGAGGTAGAAAATTTATACAAAAAAAGTTCTATTAATTTATTTTTAGTAGGCGGTTTGTTTTTTTTATTAGTGAATTGTGGTGTTAGAGAATTATTCAAGTTAATGCCAGAAAAAGGCTATGCTGGAGGTGAGTTGGTTGTTTTAATGATTTCTTTAGCAAAACTATACACCATGTTTTTAGGAAGTAATGGCGCTATTATAAACAACTCTAAGTTTTACAAAGTTACTTTGCCAATTGCAGTGGGTATGTCTGTTTGCGTATATTTTTTAAATCAGTTATTTTACTTTAATTTAGAATTCGGTACAGATGGTTTAGCCCTGGCAACATTTTTAACAATATTATTTTTTAATACGTTTAAATTATGGTTTGTGCATCGTAAGTTTTCTATAACACCATTTACTCCCAAATCTATCAAAATGGCACTCATCATTTTAGTATTATTTTTAGGGTTTTATTTTTGGGATTTTAACTTGCCAGACATCGAGATAAAAAAGTTTTCGATAACACCAATTTTAAATATTTTAATCAAAACTATTTTAATTACTGTTGTATATATTTATTTAGTTTTAAAACTAAAAGTATCAAATGAGATTGATGGTCTACTAAAAAAGTTCTTTAAATTTTACAAATAACAATCTAGGTAATCTGTAGCCATATGAAACAATAAGGCAATTGCTAAGACTCTAGTTTTTTTGAATACCAAACCAAAAAAGTAAAAAACAATTGCAACATAACTGTGCAGAGGATGAAAGTTGATACTGCATCTGTTTTCATCAAAAATTGGGTTGGCTAATAAATGGTCTGCATCTACCAGCATAGACGCTAGAAAAATAAGATAAACTTTTTGCCATTGATTTTTAAAAAATAAAAAGGCAATAAGTATGGGAGCTACAAAATGCAAACCATAGTGTATTACAAATTGTACATCTATCATTTACTTCTTTTTAGATTTTACTAA
>NZ_CBFHJT010000142.1:0-1548 GCF_965656025.1 Polaribacter sp. | reverse complement strand
ACATCAACGTATTAACGGAGAAATGCAAGATGTAGTTACAAGATATGCCAATATGTTTGGAATATTTTTTGATTATTTTGATGATAAACAAAAACAAACTGTAAAAAATAAGGTGTTATTAAATGATGATATTCAGAAAATAACTACACCTTACATGCGCTTTTTTGAGTTGGAAGCCTTATGTGCTCTGGACGAACATGAATTTGTTCTAGATGAAATTCGAGATTATTGGGGAGGCATGTTGAAGCTTGGGGCTACTGCCTTTTGGGAATTATACAATCCTAAAGATAAAGAAGATGAGCATTTAGCAATGTATGGCAGACCTTATGGAAAAAGCCTTTGTCACGCTTGGGGTGCAAGCCCAATTTATCTTTTTGGTAAATATTATTTAGGAGTTCAACCAACTTCTCCAGGGTATAAAACCTACGAAGTAAAACCAAACTTAGGTGGCTTAAATTGGATGGAAGGTAAAGTGCCAACGCCTAATGGTGTTGTAGAATTACACTGTAGTACAGAAGAGATAAAAATAAAAGCTTCAGAAGGAAAAGGAGTATTAACTTTTAAGAGCGAACAGGAACCTTCTTCAAATTTTGGAAATATTATCAAAATTGAAAAAAATAAATTTCAACTTGTTTTAAAACCTCAAACAGATTATCAAATTAATTACAAAGCGTTATAAACTAAAATGATGAAATTCAGATATATATTTATATTATTTACTCTAAGTTTTTTTTCTGGAATAGCACAAAATTCAAATTCAAGTTGGAAAGCAGCCTCATTTAAAATTTTAGATGTCAATTACAAAACTTTTGAAACAATACAATATGCCCATGTTTTTTCAGAAAGCAAACATAATATTGTTCGTTTAGCAGAAGAATTAAAAGGTTTAAAAGGAATAAAATTACCAGTTAAAAATAACAAATCTTTTAGATTAAAATTTAAAGAAGAAGTAAAAGTACTTATTGGTGTTTTTAATGATAAAAATTCTTTTAAAAAGAATCAACTTCTCCTTAAAAACGGATTAACAATAACAGGTTTACCTCCTGTAAATGTATATGCTATAACTTACGCTAAAGGAACTCACACAATAAATTTCCCAGAACTTTTTACCATTTTAGGAGTAGTAAAAGCAAAACAAAAATTAAAGTATAGAAATGCAAAATTTCCAGATGGTAATCTTTGGAATCCAACATTTATAGTAGAAGGTTTTTCTGATGAAAAGCCCCTTTTTGAAATTATTGGGGGCGAAAATGAGCCAACAATCGATGAAGGCATGCCTGGAACTGAAGGAATTCAAGGTGGTTTTGAAGGTGGTAGGGTTGTAAAAGTAGGAGATACTTATCACATGTTTCCAACAGAACGTGCTGGAGAAATTGGTATAGAAGCTTATTACGATCGTGTAAAAACTAAAATTGGACATTGGACGAGTAAAGATGCTATTCACTGGAAACGTCAATCAACAATATATCAAGCAAGTGGAACATATGCCGTTACAGATGACGATAATCCAATGAATGATAGAAGAGCTGCAATCTGGTCTTATATGCC
>NZ_CBFHJT010000141.1:0-1591 GCF_965656025.1 Polaribacter sp. | reverse complement strand
ATCAGAAAGTATCCATTTAGCAGATTTCCCTGTTTTTGATAAAAACTTTGTAGACAAAAGTTTAGAGCGTAAAATGGAAAATGCACAAATAATTTCTTCTTTGGTATTATCTTTAAGAGCTAAAGAAAAAATAAAAGTGCGTCAGCCATTACAAAAAATTATGATTCCTATTGATAATCATCAACAAAAGGAAGAAATTTTAGCTGTTGCCAACTTAATTAAGCACGAGGTTAATATTAAAGAAATTCAGATGATGGAAGATGCTTCTGACATTTTAATAAAGCAAATAAAACCAAATTTTAAAGCCTTAGGCCCTAAATTTGGAAAAGATATGCGTTTTATTGCAGCAGAGGTACAAAAGTTTACACAAGAAGATATTAACAAAATAGAGAAAGATAAAAACATTTCTATAGAAGTTAATGGAAAAAATATTACTTTAGAACTGTCAGATGTAGAAATATCTTCTAAAGATATAGAAGGTTGGTTAGTTGCAAACGAAGGCGCATTAACAGTAGCTCTAGATGTTACCATTACAGAAGAATTACGTAAAGAAGGTATAGCTAGAGAATTAATTAATAGAATTCAGAACGCAAGAAAAGACACGGGTTTAGAAGTTACAGATAAAATTAAATTAACGGTTGTAAAAGATCCAAGTTTAGAAAATGCTATAACTGCAAACAAAAACTATATCATGAGCGAAACTTTAACCAATGAATTGGGATTTGTAGATGCTTTAGAAAATGGTACAGAAATCGAGTTTGACAAAATAAAAAGTAAAATATTAATAGAAAAAATCTAAGATTATGTCAGAGGTTAAATTAAAGTATTCAGACGAAGATTTACAGGAATTTAAAGCAATTATAGATAAAAAAATTGCAAGAGCTAAAGAAGATTTAGCTTTACTAGAAGCTTCTTATAAAAATGATGCAAATAATGGTACAGATGATACATCACCATCTTTTAAATCTTTTGATGAAGGTTCTGATGTAATGAACAAAGAAGCAAATGTGCAATTAGCAATCAGACAAGAAAAGTTTATTAGAGACTTAAAAAATGCACTTTTACGAATAGAAAATAAAACCTATGGTATTTGCAGAGTTACAGGTAAATTAATTCAAAAAGAACGTTTAAGGTTGGTGCCACATGCCACTTTAAGTATAGAGGCTAAACGTAAACAATAGGTTGCTTTTAAAAACATACTATAAACCCTAATAGAAGTAGATTCTGTTAGGGTTTTTTTAATTGTTACATATTTTTAAATGAGATATTTATCTTATTTTTGATAAGATGAAAAAGAGTTTTATAATTATTTTTATGCTTTTTGTTTGTTTTTTGGTTTTTAGAAATCAAGATTTAAGCACAAATAAAACTTTAGTAAAAGAAAAACATAAACGTTTTATAAAAAATCACCAATTACAAGGTAATTTAAAATTATCAAAAAAAGAAAGAATTGCAGCAGGTATACCACCTAATAAATATTTAGAACAACTGTATTTGTTAGAAATAAACCCTTATACTGGTAGAACTTATCCAGAAAATATTTACAAAGTTCAACAAAATTTAAAGAAACAAAGAAAACTACAAAGAAGAA
>NZ_CBFHJT010000140.1:0-1642 GCF_965656025.1 Polaribacter sp. | reverse complement strand
TTATACAGATATATCTATCGATAATTTATTATTAGTTTACGGAGAACACTTTTTTTCGGTTATAGAAACTAGTTATCCGGGTCTTTTAGCAACGTATAAAGACCCAATAGATATGTTATCATCAATAGAAAATCATATACATGTAGAGGTCCAAAAAATTTATCCAGATGCAGAATTGCCAACTTTTGTTGTACAAGATAAAACCGAAAACTCTATAATTATGGTATATAAATCTAGCAGAGCAATGCATCATTTTGGATTGGGTTTAATGAATAAAACTTTTGAACATTTTAATAGCACTGCTACCATTCAATTAGAAAAAATAAAAGAAGATGGTACAGAAGTAAGATTTATAGTTACCAAAAATTAATGAATCAACATAAAATAGACATATTAGAACGCGCATTAAAAAGAGAAAAAGCTGCTAGAAAAGTAGCTGAAAAAATATTAGAAGAAAAATCTAAAGAATTATATGCTATATCAGAAAAATTAAAAGAAACTAATTTTCAATTAAGCAATCTTCTAGAAGAAAAATCATCTACGTTAGAAGGCGTTTTTAAAAACATTAACGATGCATATATTGTAATGGATTTGCAGGGAAATGTTTTAAAAATGAATCAAATTGCTATAAATCTTTTTGAATATGATATAAACAAAGAAGATTTTAATGTTAGTAAAACAATTCATGAAGATGATGCTGAGTATACTTTAAAATCTTTTTCAGAACTTTATAATATAGGTTACTTTAACGGTTACACTGCAAGAATCTACACGAAAAGTAAAATTATAAAGTGGATTCAAGTAAACTCTACAATTATTTATAATAAAAATAAGAAACCTATTGCTGCACAAGGCGTCATAAGAGATATAACTGAAGAAAAAAAGGCATCCGATTTATTAATTGAGTCAGAAAACAGGTTGTCTTCTGTTATAGCTAATTTAGATAAAGCTGTATTATTAGAAGATGAGAATAGAAAAATAGTATTGACAAATCAAAAATTTTGCGACCTTTTTAACATACCAATATCACCTAACTTAATGGTAGGACAAGATTGTTCTAACGCTGCAGAACAAAGCAAAGATCTTTTTGTAGAACCAGAAGATTTTGTAAATCAACTGTCTGATGTTTTACAAAAAAAAGAAAAAGTTTTAGCTGACGAGTTAGTAATGAAAAACGGTACAATCTTAGAAAGAGATTTTATACCTATTTTAACAGATAATAATTACAAAGGACATCTTTGGACTTATAAAGATGTTACATTAAAGAAGCAATACAGCAAAAGCTTAGAGGCTCAAAAGCAAAAGTATAGCAATATTATAGCTAACATGAATCTTGGTTTGATAGAAGTAAACAACCAAGACGAAATTTTAATGATCAATCAAAGTTTTTCTGAAATGTCTGGTTATTCAGAAAAAGAGTTAATTGGTAAAAAAGGAAAAGAAGTTTTTCTTGATGCTGTTGGTTCTGAAATTTTAAACAAAGAAAACTTAAAAAGAATTGAAGGAAAATCTAATTCTTACGAGTTAAAAGTAAAAAATAAAAAAGGAGAAATTAGATATTGGTTGATAAGTGGAGCTCCTAACTATAATTTAAATGGAGAGGCTATTGGTTCTATTGGTATTCATTTAGATATTACACCAC
>NZ_CBFHJT010000139.1:0-1668 GCF_965656025.1 Polaribacter sp. | reverse complement strand
GAAAATATCTTACAAACCTATCCTAATTTATCTTTTATTTTAATTGGTGATGCTGGCGAATATGATGCAGATATTTATATAGAAATCACAAAAAAATATCCAAAGAGAATTAAAGCTATTTATTTACGTAGTGTTTTACATCGTAAAAAAATGAATCGAATAAAAAAGTTGATAGAAAACTATACAGATACTCTTTTTGTGGTAGTAAATAATAGCAAAGAAGCTATAGCACATGCCAAAAAAAATAATTTTATTGCATAAAAAAACTGTTTAAAAAATTAAACAGTTTGTCTTTTACATAGCAATAAGTATACTTTAGCTTTTTATTCCACCTCTTATTAAAGATAAAACAAATAACACTAAAAATATAAAAAATATAATTTTAGCAATACCTGCAGCTGCTCCTGCAATTCCTCCAAATCCTAAAACAGCAGCTATTAATGCAATTATTACAAATGTGATTGTCCAACGTAACATAATATAAAGTTTTTTAGTTAATATTTAAATAGACTTTTTCTATTTCTTTCATTTTAAAGATACAGTCAATATAAAGAGATTGTTAACGCTATAAAATTGTCTTTTAACTCTAATACAAAGAGTTAGGTTTTCATAAAATAAAAAAAGTGCTAAAAATTAGCACTTTTTTTATTTTAAAAACACGAATATTAATGAATCTCTTCTAAAGTTTTAATATTGTACAAGCCATTTGCTATTTGTGTTTTATGTTTTTCTAACAGTTCTTTGGTAGAAGATGGTAAGCTTGTTTCTTTTAAAATATCATCATATTCTTCTAAAGAAGCTTCTTCTCCTCTAATGGCTTCTTCTAACATCGATTCTTCATCATCAAAAGAAAAAAGTGCTTTTAAATCCATCCATGCTCTGTGTACTTTTCCTGTTGCACTTCCACCTTTGTCTATCTCTTGATTGTAAGATTTTATCTCGGTTTTTAAATCGTGTCCAAACGCATATCTTTCACTTGCTTTTTTATTAAAATAAGTTTTTAAAGATTCGTTATCTATGTTTTCTGCAGCTTTTTTAAATCCTTTTTCTGCATCATAAGTTTTTTCTAACAATGCATTTAATTTTTTTCCTACTTCTTCTGTATAAGTACTCATAAATTTTAATTTATAGTTAGCGTTTCATTTTTTTAAGATGCAAAACGTTTTACATCTAATAAGTTTTACTTTTGCTTTACAAAGTTAATTTTAATACAAAATAAAGTTTAGTGGTATTGCATTGGTTTTTAACTCTTTTCATATTTTTATCTTATTTTTTTTAGAATAAGATTTTATTACTAATGATAAAAATCATCGATAATTATTTATTTATTTTTTAGATAAATAACCTAAGCTTTAAAATTTATTTTATCTCTAAAATTATTTACTTTAAAAGTATAAGTCTTCAATAAAAATGATGGCATACATTCAGATAAAATGATATATCTTTACTGAAAATTGTTTTTAAATGATAGAAATAGAATTAAATCCAGAGAGTTCAAAAGATATTTTACTGCAAATACATGAAGCTATTGGTGGTACTGTAGATAAAACATGGAGCGAAAACATATTAAAAATTAATAACGAGTTTGCCACAGGTACCATTAGATATATTCCTTTTGATTGGGGTGTAAATTTATTAGAATTTGAAATTAAATTACATAAAGAATTT
>NZ_CBFHJT010000138.1:0-1712 GCF_965656025.1 Polaribacter sp. | reverse complement strand
ATCAAACATTGGCACAAATGGAGCTTTGGAACAATGCAGATGCTTACGAAAACAACGTATACATGTTGCCAAAGCATTTAGACGAAAAAGTAGCAAAATTACACTTAGAAAAAATTGGTGTAGAGCTTACAGAATTACGTAAAGACCAAGCAGATTATATTGGTGTTACTCAAGAAGGGCCATACAAGCCAGAGCATTACAGATACTAAATAGTTATTAGTTTTTGGTTGTTAGTTATTAGTAGTAGCTAAAGTTAAAAGCTAAATGTCATTTCGACCTTTTGGAGAAATCTCATAAAACTTATAAAACTCTTTCACTTGAGCTGAATTTATTTCAGTTTCTTTGAGAGAGTTTTTTTATTTGGGCGTTTTAGCAGGCTGGAATTTATCTTGAGCGAAAACGAAAGGCTACTCGCTTCACGCAAAAAAGTGTGAGAGCTAAAACAGGTTCTTTAATCCTTAACGCGAGTTCGTTAGTCTAAAAAAGATATTGTAATTTAGAAACAAGACAAAAATGAACGATTAAGAAATCTTATAAACTCGAAAAGCTTTGTAGGAAATAATAAAGTTTTTTTTAATACAATACTTGCAATAGTTTACGATAAAATAATAATTCTTATTTTTATCTTAAAAACTATGAAAACAATCTTTACAATACTTTGCTTTTTTTATTCAATAGTTTTATTTAGTCAATGGTCATATAGTTCTGGTAAAAGTGATTTTGATGGTAAATATAAAACAGCTTCAATAAGAGGTAGTGGAGGTGCTTTTCCATATAATAAGCCACTTTTAGTAGTAAATAAGTTTGCCGATAAAGAGTTAAGTATTTATATTACTGATTCTGGCTATTCTGGATGTGATTCTAAAATTGCATATTTTAAGTTTAATGGTGATGATAAAATTTATAAAACAGTATATATAGGAGAAGGTCCTAATAGTAATTCTTGGTTTATTAACTCATTAGAAAAGATCGATAAAATAGAACTATTAGATAAATTTATCAAACATAACTATGTTAGTGTAAGATTAAGAAGTAACTGTAATACTTCAGATTATAAATTTAGCTTATCTGGTTCTTCAAAAGCATTAAATTTTGTAACGGGCCATGGTTTTATAAAAAATTATATAAAAAATAAAGAAGCTAAAATCAAAAGAATAACTGAAGAAAAAGAGAGATTAAAGTTAAAAAGGCTAAAAGAGAAAGTAGAAGAAAAAAAAAGAGTTGATAGTTTAAATAATCTATTTACATCTAAAATTAATAAACAAAATAGCATTCCTATTGGTGATTTAAAAGATTTAAAAGAAAAGGTTAAATTTTTGCTCGAAAGTAATCTTTATCAAGAAAGCCAGTTTTATACAAATAAAACAGATATAAAAGTTTATAATAATATTTACGACATAGAATATAAATTTATCTTACCTAGAAGATCATTCATCGGAATAGATTCCAAATATAAAGAAAAGAATTACTATAAAACTCTTTATATATCTGGGCACAGTTTTTCTGAACTTTATATAAAGAAAGAAGGTGTTATGAAATTATTTAATTAAGATTTAAATAATAGTTCACCCTTTATTTAAAAAAATTACTATCATTCCTAAATAAGATTACTTCTTGATTCTTTTTTTAATCAATTTTGTTAATTACTTCTCTAAAATTAACATTTACCAATTCCTTTTTCTTGTAATTTTAAAGTGTGAAATCAGGAGAAA
>NZ_CBFHJT010000137.1:0-1806 GCF_965656025.1 Polaribacter sp. | reverse complement strand
CTAATGTTTTTAATAAAGAAATTTATAATTGGCAAAGAATTAGATTGGCACCAACCCTTGTAATTATTGGTTTAGGGATAGAAATTTATGCTATTTTAGTAAATCCTAATAAATAAATATGGATATTTTAGAAGCTATTATTCTTGGTATTATCCAGGGTTTAACAGAGTTTTTACCAGTTTCTTCTAGTGGGCATTTAGAGTTAGCAAAAGCCATTTTAGGCGATACTTCTGTGCCAGAAGAAAGCTTAACATTTACAGTAGTTTTGCACTTTGCAACAGCATTAAGTACTATTGTAATATTTAGAAAAGAAATATTAGAAATCCTGAAAGGCTTGTTTCAATTTAAATGGAATGAAGAGTTTCAATTCTCTTTAAAAATTATCATTTCTATGATACCTGCAGTTATTGTGGGTTTACTTTTTGAAAAAGAATTAGAATCTTTTTTTGGAGGAAAAATACTCTTAGTAGGGGTAATGTTGTTAGTAACAGCACTTTTATTATTATTAGCAGACAAAGCAAAAAATACCAACAAAAAAGTTTCATTTAGCAATTCTGTAATTATCGGTATTTCTCAAGCAATTGCCATGTTACCAGGTATTTCTAGATCTGGAGCTACCATTTCTACTTCTGTTTTATTGGGGATTGATAGAACCAAAGCAGCACGTTTTTCTTTTTTAATGGTGGTACCATTAATTTTTGGTAAAATTGGTAAAGATGTTTTAAGTGGCGATTTAAATTTTCAATCCTCAGAAATAGTACCCATTGCAGTAGGTTTTATAGCCGCATTTTTAGCAGGTCTTTTTGCTTGTAAATGGATGATTGCCTTGGTTAAAAAAAGTAAATTATCTTACTTTTCTATTTACTGTGCTATTGTAGGTGCTATCGCTATTGGCTATGCTCTTTTAAATTAGTGAAACTCAATTTTTAATAACTGCAAACCAGTATTTAAAAAAATGATATTTGAACGAATCCTGCTTTAGCAGGATCTTTAACAATAGCTACTAAAAGAATTGTGTAAATGACAGAAGAAGACTACAAAAACGGACAAGTTTTATTAATTGATAAGCCACTGACTTGGACTTCTTTTCAAGTAGTGAATAAGTTACGTTGGGAAATTAAACAACGTTTTAACATTAAAAAGATAAAAGTAGGTCATGCGGGTACTTTAGACCCTTTAGCAACTGGCTTGTTAATTATTTGTACTGGTAAACAAACCAAACAAATAGATACTTATCAAGGACAAATTAAAGAATATACAGGTACTTTTACCATAGGTGCAACCACACCCAGTTACGATTTAGAAACCCAAATTGATAAAACCTATCCAACCGCACATATTTCTGAAGAATTACTAAAAGAAACTACCCATCAATTTATTGGGGAAATTCAGCAAAAACCACCCATTTTTTCTGCTATTAAGAAAGATGGTAAACGCTTATACGAATTAGCAAGAAAAGGAGAAACCACAGAAATTAAATCTAGAACAGTTACTATTTCTGAGTTTGAAATTACAAATATAGATTTACCAAAAATAGATTTTAGAGTGGTTTGTAGTAAAGGAACCTATATTCGTTCTTTGGCTTTCGATTTTGGAAAAGCCTTAAAATCTGGCGCTCATTTATCCGCACTGAGAAGAACAAAAATTGGTAATTTTTCAGTAGAAAATAGTTGGTCTGTAGATGAATTTATTCAACAATTAAAAGATAATTAATTTTTAAAAATCTGCAGGTACACAAAAGTTAATTTTTTGATTCGTCTTCGGATGTAAAAATTCGATAAACTCTGCATGTAAATGCAATCTGTT
>NZ_CBFHJT010000136.1:0-1814 GCF_965656025.1 Polaribacter sp. | reverse complement strand
AGTTGATACTTCTGAAGCATTAAAAGAATACAATGAAGGTGATAAAAAAATACCTTTTTACGTAATAAAAGAATTTGTAGGAAAAGATTTGGTAGGGATAAAATACGAACAAATTCTAGATTATGTTTTACCAAATGACAATCCAGAAAATGCGTTTAGAGTAATTGCTGGCGATTTTGTAACTACAGAAGATGGTACAGGTATTGTGCACACAGCACCAACTTTTGGTGCAGATGATGCTTTGGTTTGTAAACAAGCAACCCCAGAAATACCACCTTTATTGGTAAAAGATGATAATGATAATTTGGTGCCTTTAGTAGATTTACAAGGTAAATTTAGACCAGAAGTAGGTGAGTTTGCAGGTAAATACGTAAAGAATGAATACTATGCAGAGGGTGAAGCACCAGAAAAATCAGTAGATGTAGAGTTAGCTATCAAACTTAAAACAGAAAACAAAGCTTTTAAAGTAGAAAAGTACAAGCACAGTTACCCAAATTGTTGGCGAACAGACAAACCTATTTTATACTATCCACTAGATTCTTGGTTTATAAAAGTAACAGAGGTAAAAGATAAAATGCATAGCTTAAATAAAACCATTAACTGGAAACCAGCATCTACAGGAACTGGGCGTTTTGGTAATTGGCTTGCAAATGCAAACGACTGGAATTTATCACGATCTCGTTATTGGGGAATTCCATTACCTATCTGGCGTACAGAAGATGGTAAAGAAGAAATTTGTATTGGTTCTGTAAAAGAACTAAAACAAGAAATGCTACGTGCCGTAGACGCAGGTATAATGAGCAAAGACATATTCGCTAGCTTTGAAATTGATAACAACTCAGATGAAAACTACGCGAAAATAGATTTACATAAAAACATTGTAGATGAAATTGTGTTGGTTTCTGCATCAGGAAAACCTATGAAACGCGAAAGCGATTTAATTGATGTTTGGTTCGATTCTGGCTCTATGCCTTATGCACAGTGGCATTATCCGTTTGAAAATAAAAATAAAGTTGATGGGAATGAATCTTTTCCAGCAGATTTTATTGCAGAAGGGGTAGACCAAACACGTGGTTGGTTTTATACACTACATGCAATTGCAACCATGGTTTTTGATTCTGTTGCCTATAAAAATGTAGTTTCTAACGGTTTAGTTTTAGATAAAAACGGACATAAAATGTCTAAACGTTTAGGTAATGCTGTAGATCCGTTTACGACATTATCCACTTATGGTGCAGATGCCACAAGATGGTATATGATTTCGAATGCAAATCCTTGGGACAATTTAAAGTTCGATTTAGAAGGAATTGAAGAAGTGAAACGTAAGTTTTTTGGAACTTTGTATAATACGTATTCGTTCTTCTCTTTATACACAAATATTGATGGTTTTGCTTATAAAGAAGCAGACATTACTTTAAATGATAGACCAGAATTAGACAGATGGATTTTATCTGAACTACATACTTTAATCGAAAAAGTAGATAAGTTTTACGCAGATTACGAGCCTACAAGAGCAGCAAGAGCCATATCCGACTTTACACAAGAGTATTTAAGTAATTGGTATGTGCGTTTAAGTAGAAGACGTTTTTGGAAAGGAACTTATGAAACAGACAAAATTTCTGCATATCAAACCTTGTACACTTGTATGCTAACTATTGCAAAATTAGCATCGCCAATTGCACCATTTTTTATGGATCGATTGTATCAAGATTTAAATGCAGTAACACAAAAAGAAACATCAGAAAGTATCCATTTAGCAGATTTCCCTGTTTTTGATAAAAACTTTGTAGACAAAAGTTTAGAGCGTAAAATGG
>NZ_CBFHJT010000135.1:0-1848 GCF_965656025.1 Polaribacter sp. | reverse complement strand
CAAGTTATGATTAACGGAAGATTATCTCCATTAGCGGGCGAAGATTTAATAGCTCTTTTAAGTGGATTATCAGCAAACGATATTGAAAAAATAGAAGTAATTACAAATCCGCCAGCAAAATACGATGCTGCAGGAAATGGCGGTTTAATCAACATTATTTTAAAGAAAGGTGTACAAGATTCTTGGAAAAATGCAACAACGCTTTCTTACAATCAAAACAAATATAATTTTGCATCCATAAACAATAACTTTTTTTACAATAAAAATAAGGTATCATTTTCTGGAAGCATCAATGCCACCAAAGGAAATGAAGGCAATGTAGAAAGTTTACAAATAAACTATCCCACTAATTTTTGGGATATAGATGTTGATGGAAAAATGCAATTAGATCAATTATCGGGTCGTTTTTTAATAGATTATACAGTTACAGATAACACCACTTTTGGGTTACAATATTTAGGTAATACCACACAACCAAATATTGATACAGAAACGAGGTTTACTATTTTAGATAACAACGGAAATTTAGACAGATCTTTACTTACAAAAGGTGATAATAATAACGATAACAACAATCATTCTATAAATTTTCATCTTATTACTTCCTTAGGTTCTTTAGGAAAAAGTATTTCTTTTGATGCAGACTATTTTACATTCACTTCAGACAGAACAATTGATTTTTCTACTGAACAATTTGATAATTTAGGCATCTCACAAGGTATAAACTCGTCTGCATTTAATGAAGCCAACCAAGAAATAGAAAATTTTAGTGCTAAAATTGATGTGGAATTTCCACTTAAAAAAGTTAATCTTTCTTACGGAGTTAAAGCCAGTTTTACCAATACAGATAGTGGCGTTTTATTTTTTGATACACTTTCTGGAACTCCTGTTTTAGAACCAAGTCAATCAAATAGCTTTGAATATGAAGAAAATGTATTAGCCGCATATTTCTCTGGAAACACAAGTTTATCAGATAAATTTCAAATGCAATTTGGTGTGCGTTTTGAAGACACCAAAACAACCGGTTTTAATGGAGATTTGAATCAAGAAAACATAAATAATTATAATAAATTTTTCCCAAGTTTATATTTCTCTTACGCAAAAAACGAAAATAATAATTTCAACTTTTCTTACAGTAAAAGAATCAATAGACCCAATTTTAGAAACTTAAATCCGTTTCGTTTTTACATAAATGATAATAGTTACAGCGAAGGAAATCCGTTTTTACAACCTTCTTTTTCAGACAATTTTAAAATTGCTCATTTATACAAAAACAATCTTAGTTCTAGTTTGTCTTTAGATATTATTACCAACGGCTTTGGGGTATTTTTTAATACCGATGTTGTTAATCAAAATCAAATTATAACCCAAGAAAACTATTTTAAAAAATATATTTATAGATGGGAAGAAAGCTTTTCTTACAATAAGATATCTTGGTTTAAAAGTCAGAATAGCATTAATTTGATAGCCTATTTTACTGAATTAACCCAAAATAACAATGCAGAGGTAAATGACGGAATTCAATTTTATGCCACCTCTAACAACACATTTATTTTAAGTGAAAGTACAAAATTACAAGCCAATGCTTGGTACAGTTCTTTTCATAATGATGGTTTGTTTAGCCTTGGAGAAATGTTTCATTTATCTTTTGGCTTACAACACAATTTTAAAAATAACATTAAATTATCTATGCTTTTTAGTGATGTTTTAAACACAGGTTTTTTAAATAATTATAATTCTACCGTAAATAACATCGATCAAAGTTACAGTCAAAACCAAAGTTCTAGAAACTTTAGAATATCCTTATCTTACGATTTTGGGAACAAAAAAATAAATGTTAAAAACAGA
>NZ_CBFHJT010000134.1:0-1978 GCF_965656025.1 Polaribacter sp. | reverse complement strand
CTTGGAAATTATATGGGATGGGAATTATATAATCATAAAGGTTAATAAAAGTAATTTCTTTTATGTGAATTAATAAATATGACAAATAAAGAATTAAAATTAAAATCGGTTTTTCTTAGAAGAAATTTACTTAAATATATCTACAAAGCCAAAGCGGGTCATACAGGTGGTAGTTTATCTTGTGTAGATACTTTAAATGTTTTATACAACCGTGTTTTAAATGTAGACCCTACAAATTTTAGAAATCCAGATAGAGATAGGTATATCCAAAGTAAAGGTCATTGTGTAGAAGCGCTTTTTGTTACTTTAGCAGATAGCGGTTTTTTTCCAGAATCAGATTTAGAAACACTTTGCAAATATCAATCACATTATATTGGGCATCCAACTAAAAAAGTAAATGGTGTAGAACAAAATACAGGCGCTTTAGGGCATGGTTTACCGATTTGTGTTGGTGAATCTATTGCTGCTAAATTAGATGATAAAACGCATAGAATCTTCACTTTAATTGGTGATGGTGAATTGCCTGAAGGTTCTAATTGGGAAGCTTTTTTAGCAGCTGCACATTATGAGTTAGACAACTTATATGCAATTCTAGATTATAACAAACAACAAATAACGGGTAATAATGAAGATGTAATGAATACAGGTTCTATAAAAGAAAAGTTAGAATCTTTTGGATGGGCAGTTAAAGAAGTTGATGGTCATAATCTTGAAGAAATAGAAGACGCTTTAAATAATGGCCCATTTGAAAAAGGAAAACCAAACTTTATCATTGCGCATACTATTAAAGGAAAAGGTGTAAGTTATATGGAAGGGAATATTAAATGGCATCATGGAGTACCAAGTCCTGAGCAGTATGAAATTGCAATGAATGAGTTAAACGAAGCAGAAGCATTAATCTAAATTACCATGGAGTTAGATAAAATTGAAGAGACAAATTTAGAAATGGGTAAAGCTAATCAAGAAATATTTTCTGAAACTTTACAAGCTATTGCCGAAAATGATAAAAACATTATTGTAGTTACAAGCGATTCTAGAGGTTCTGGAAAATTAGTGCCATTTGCACAAAAATATCCAAAACAAATTGTAGAAGTTGGTATTGCTGAACAAAACTTAGTAGGTGTTGCAGCAGGTTTAGCATCCGCAGGAAAAAAAGCATTTGCAATTTCTCCTGCCTGTTTTTTAAGTGCACGTGCCTTAGAGCAAATTAAAAATGATGTTTGCTACTCAGACAATCCTGTTACGTTAGTTGGTATTAGTTCTGGTGTAAGTTATGGCGCGTTGGGTACAACACATCATAGTTTACACGATTTTGCTGTATTAAGAGCCATTAATAATTTAACAATTGTTGCACCAGCAGATAATTTTGAAACAGCAGAAGCTGTAAAATTAGCCGCAAAAACAAAAACGCCAATTTATATGCGTTATGGCAAAAAACCGATGCCCTTTTTAAACACAAAAGAGACAAATTTTGAATTTGGTAAAGGTAGAGTTGTTAAAGAAGGCAAAGATGTAACCATTATTGCTTGTGGGGAAACTGTATATCCTGCTTGGTTAGCAGCCAAAAAATTAGAAGACGAAAAAGGATTAAAAGCAACTGTTGTAAGCATGCACACTATAAAACCTTTAGACGTAAAATTATTAGAAGATTTAGCTGCTAATGGTAAACCCATAATTACTGTAGAAGAACATATGATTTATGGTGGTTTAGGAGAAGCTTGTGCTGCTTATTTATTTCAAAAAGGATTTAAAAATTCTTTTAAAATTATGGGAATTCCAGATGAATATACTGTTACAGGATCGCAAGTAGAAATTTTTAATCATTATGGAATTTCAGAGGATGGTATTTATAAAACGTGTTTAGATCTAATCAACTTATAGGTTTACAATCAAAAAAAAACAAATTTTTGGATTCATGTCAAAATCATATATTTTATCTATAGATCAAGGAACTAGTGGTACCAAAGCAATTATTTTT
>NZ_CBFHJT010000133.1:0-2093 GCF_965656025.1 Polaribacter sp. | reverse complement strand
ATTATTTCTAAAAAATCTTTAGAAAATGCAATTGCAATTGTTAATGCTTTAGGGGGTTCTACAAACGCAGTATTACACTTTTTAGCCATTGCACATGCTGCTGATATTGATTTTACATTAGAAGATTTTCAACGTGTTTCAGACAGAACACCATTAATTACAGATTTAAAACCCTCTGGTAAATATTTAATGGAAGATGTTCATGGAGTTGGTGGTACACCAGCTATTATGAAATATTTGTTAGACAATGGTTATTTACATGGCGATTGTTTAACAGTTACAGGTAAAACCTTGGCAGAGAATTTAGCAGATGTAGAAGCGATGGAATTTGAAGATCAAGACGTAATTTACCCTAAAGATAAAGCCTTAAAATCTTCAGGAAATATTCAAATTATTTATGGGAATTTGGCAACTGAAGGAGCTGTAGCAAAAATTTCTGGAAACGAAGGTTTATTGTTTGAAGGGAAAGCAGTAGTGTATGATGGTGAACAAGCAGCAAATACAGGTATTTCTAACGGAGAAGTAGAAAAAGGAGATGTAGTCGTCATTAGATATGTTGGTCCAAAAGGAGGTCCAGGAATGCCAGAAATGTTAAAACCAACTTCGTTAATTATGGGAGCAGGTTTAGGAAAATCTGTAGCATTAATTACAGATGGACGTTTTTCTGGAGGAACTCACGGTTTTGTGGTAGGTCATATTACACCAGAGGCGCAAACTGGGGGAGCAATTGGACTGATTGAAACCGGAGATAAAATTAGAATTAGTGCAGAAGATAACTCTATTAACGTTTTAATTTCAGATGAAGAGTTAGCAGAAAGAAAATCGAAATGGGTGGCACCACCACTAAAACACAAAAAAGGGATATTATACAAATATGCAAAATCGGTAGCATCTGCCTCTAAAGGATGTGTTACAGATTTGTAAAAAGAATAAAGAAACAAGAGAAAAGAAAATAGAAATAAATAGACTAAAGTCTTTACTCTCTTTTCTTTCTTCTCTAATCTAAAAAAGAAAATATGGAAACACAAACCATAAATAAACAACAGCAAACTACCAAAACTACAGAGCGTATTTCTGGTAGTGAGGCAATTGTGAGATGTCTAATTGAAGAAGGAGTAGATATTTTATACGGATATCCAGGTGGAGCAATTATGCCTGTTTATGACGAATTGTACAAATATCAGGGTAAAATTCATCATGTGTTAACGCGCCATGAACAAGGAGCTACGCATTCTGCTCAAGGTTATGCTAGAATTTCTGGAAAAGTAGGAGTTGCCATGGCTACTTCTGGTCCAGGAGCTACCAATTTAATCACAGGTATTGCAGATGCACAGATAGATTCTACACCCATGGTTTGTATTACTGGGCAAGTTGCGTCGCATTTGTTAGGTAGTGATGCTTTTCAAGAAACCGATATTGTAGGTATTTCTACACCCGTTACAAAATGGAATATACAAGTTACAAAAGCAAAAGATATTCCAGAGGCAATAGCAAAAGCGTTTTACATTGCAAAAAGTGGTAGACCAGGACCTGTTTTAGTAGATATTACTAAGGATGCTCAATTTGATGAATTTGATTTTTCTTATAAAAAATGCACACAAATAAGAAGTTATAAACCGATACCAGAAACAAACATAGATAAGGTTGAAGAAGCTGCTAGCATAATAAATGCAGCAAAAAAACCATTAATTGTTTGGGGGCAAGGAGTAATTTTAAGTGAAGCAGAAGCGCAGTTAAAAGCAGTTGTTGAAAAAGCAGGAATCCCTGCAGCTTGGACCATTTTAGGGGCTTCAGCCATTCCAACTTCTCATCCATTAAATGTTGGTATGGTGGGTATGCATGGGAATTATGCGCCAAATATGTTAACCAATGAGTGTGATGTTTTAATTGCTATTGGGATGCGTTTTGACGATCGTGTAACCGGCAGTTTAAACACCTATGCAAAACAAGCAAAAGTAATTCACTTTGAAATTGACCCTGCAGAAGTAGATAAAAATGTAAAAACGGATGTTGCAGTTTTGGGTGATGCTAAAGTGAGTCTAGAAATTTTATTACCATTACTAAATGAAAATACACATACAGATTGGCATCAA
>NZ_CBFHJT010000132.1:0-2144 GCF_965656025.1 Polaribacter sp. | reverse complement strand
AAAAAACCTCCACTAATTAAAGTGAAGGTTTAAGTGAGCCCTGAAGGATTCGAACCTTCGACCGCCTCCTTAGAAGGTATTTTTATATTTTAACATAAACAACTAATTTATAATACTTTGTAAGATACTAAAAAACAAAATAACACGTTTTTAGCACGTTTTTTAAAACTTAATTAAATTATAATTTACAGAAGGACCTACAAAAAAACCATTAGTGTACACCCCAAAACCAAAGGAAACACCAATACCAAAACGTTTGGTTTTTTCTGTAAAAGTAAAATTATCTATAGCGTTGGTTTTTATATAAGGGTTACTATTGGTAACTTCTACTCTGTATTCTGTTTTTAAAAAGCCTGTTTTCTTTTTACCAACTACCAATGTTTGTGTATTTGGAAAACTTAAAGAAGTAAAGTTAATTCCAGATTGATTTACTGTACCAGATAAACTATAAAAATTATCTTCTTTTAAAAACGTTCTTTCAAAATTATAAGGCACTTTTACCTCAAAAGGAACAGGCACTTCTTTTATTTCTGTTATTGTATTTACTACTGTTGCAGATGCTAATTTTTTAAATTTTTTTACAGCTTCTTTTAATTGAGCATTTTCTTTTTTGGCTTCTTCGAAAATTATAGACAAATCTTTTACTGTGCCTTTAAAAGCTAATTTTTGCGCCACCTCTAAACCTAATTTGTTTTTGTAGTATTCCACAGAATCTAATAAAGCCAATTGGTTTTGTTTATTGGTTTGTTGTAAGTGTGCATTTTGACTGCATTGATTAAATAGCAAAACTGATAAAAGTATAATTAAACAAATTTGGACAAATTTTGTCCAAGAGAAATTACCTATATGTATGTTGTTTTTTAGCATGATTAATATTTTAAAATTATTGGTTCTGGATCTGTAAGCAACCCATTTTTCCAAACTGACACATGACAATGGTTTTTCATCTTATTGCTGTTATGATAACCTGCAACATCTTGTGCATAACCTATTAATTGGTTTCTTTCTACAAAATCACCTGTATTTACAGTTGGCTTTACATACATTTGTTGCACTCTATAATGATGTAAACCAAAAGTACCTTGTATTTCTACCAGCTTCATTTTTGTAGAACCTACATAAACATTGCCAACCCTAACTTTACCAGAAATACACGCAAATATTTCTTCTCCAGGAAACGTACAAAAATCAACACCTTCGTGTTTTCTGCTTCCACGACTTGCACCAAACCAACCATTACCTGTAGTATCTTGGTTTCTTAATATTATTTGCCTAGTTGGTGATGCTATTTTCATTTATTATTTTTTAAAAACTCTTTAGATTCCTTTTCAAAATCTTGTTGATTGATTTGCTCTTTATATATTTTACTTTGTAAATCTTTATTTTCTCTTTCTTTAGCACCGTTTTTCAGTTTAAAATAAATAACTACTACCAAATGCACGATTGCTAAAAAGACAAAAACAATTTGCATTAAAAAAACATAGTTTTGTGATATACTATAGTTTAAAAACTGTAAAAATTCTAAAAGCTTTACACCTACAAATATTTTTAAAAAGTAAGCAATACAGTTAAGTGTTATATCTAAGTTTTTCATTCTAAAATATCTTTTACCATACCATAAACTATCGTATCTTTTTTATCAACTATAGCACGCCATTTTAATACATTTAATTTTTTTAAATTTCCAATAGAATCTGTAGAATATTCTATAGTTTCTAAAGGGATGCCTGTAATTGACACTGTAATATCATTTTCGTAATACAATTGTGCAATGCTTGGATTTTCTTTAAATATTTCGAAATTGGTTTTACCAAATATTGAAAACCGATCGTAATTAAATAAATGCCCAAACTGATTTTGATATGCTTTATTTATATACTGTAAAGGAAACCTGCCTTTACGTTTTACCTTACCCCAAACAGGCAATGGAAAATCTTCAAAAGTTCTATTATAGATAACCATGTTAGAAACTAAAGAAGAATTAATTACCTCTATTTTTGCAAACTCTACTTTTAAAGTTTCGTTTTCTTGCCTTAAATTATAGGTAATAATTGTTAAAGCCAACAAAGAAGCATAGTTAAATATTTTAAACTTTTTTTCCTTATCCCAAAGCCATTTAAAGGTTTTTGCAACTCTAATCACTC
>NZ_CBFHJT010000131.1:0-2146 GCF_965656025.1 Polaribacter sp. | reverse complement strand
TATGAATCTGATAATGAAACTTTAGATATCTATGGATTAAATAGAGGAGAAGATACAAACCCTGGACCTGATTATACAGCAAAAGACTGGACAAACTTAGAAGACAATAGAATAAACGCATTGTTTAAAGAAGGTGTAAATCCAGATGAAAGACAATTTTGGCCTATTTGGCAAACATTTATAGATACTAGTAATGGTAAATTAGTGAACGATTACGGATATTAATAAAAAATATAAAAACCTATTATGAAATTAAAAAATATAATAAGAGGAATATTTGCTATCTTGTTAATAGTTAATATTACCAGTTGTGGTATCACTAATTATGACGAAGATGTGATAGAAGAACTTTCTTTAGAGAGAGAATTTGCTCCTATCAATCTAGAAGCAAAAATTAGAAACCAAACTACTGTAGAATTATCTTGGGATGGTCGCGAAGAAGTTTCTAATTATCTTGTAGAATTTAGTGCAGATGATCCAGATTTTAACACGGTGTTTTTATCTCAAGCAGTAAGAGCAGATGAATTACCAGTTCAAATAAGATTAGAAGGAGAAACTGTATATTCAATAAGAGTTAAAGCAGTAAGTTCTCGTGGTTTAAATGATTCAACTTGGGCATTAGGAGAAGCAACAACATTAACAGAACAAATAATGTTACCTTCACAACCAGGAGATATTCAAGCACTTTCAGCTACACTGAGATGGGAAGCTGGTTTAAATGTAACTCATTTTGTGTTAGAGCCAGGAACCATCAGATATGATATTTCTGCTCAAGAGAAGGCTGCAGGAGTTGCTACAATTCCTGGGTTAGCATCAGAAACTGATTATAGTGCAACACTATATAATAATACTAAAATTAGAGGAACAGCTGATTTTACTACCGGTATAGACATTGGTAATAACGTAGTATTAACCCCATCAGATGATATTTTTCAAGCAATAGCAGATGCAGCTTCAGGAGATATTATACTTTTTGAGGAAGGAGACTTTACAGCTCAAGTTGGTAGAATTACGTTAAATAAATCAATTACACTAAGAGGTTTAAAACCAGATTTTAAACCACTTTTAAAAGTAGCTTTTACTATTGATGCAGGTGCAGAAAATGTAGAATTGATAGATTTAGATTTAACAGGAGATTTACCAACAGACTTAAATGATGTTGTTAGTTATACAAACCCAGGTAATTTTAATTCATTATTAATTAGTGGTTGTAACATACATGATTATAATCGTTCTTTTGTTAGAGGTCCCACAACGGATGGAATTTTGCAATCATTAACAATAGAAAATTCTATAGTTAGTAATATCTTAACAAATGGTGGAGATTTAATTGATTTTAGAAATGGAGATGTATTAGGCGTAAACATATTGAACAGTACATTTGATAATTGTGCTCCTGGTCGTGACTTTTTAAGACTTGATGCTTCAGGTACTTCTAATGGTAATAGCAATGTAAATATACTTGTAGAAAGTTGTACAATACATGCTTGTTCTAATAGCTCAAGTAGAAGATTATTTTATGTGCGTTTCGATTCAAATGATATTACTGTTAATAATACATTAATAGCAAATACAGACTCAGAAGGTTTTGCAGATAGGTCTGGTATTGACGAATCACCAACATTCTTTAATAATAATTATTGGAATGCTCCTGGTTATCTCGATTCATCTCAATTTATTTTCGATGCTTCAGGTACACATACAGAGTTAGATCCAGGTTTTGTAGACGCTGCTTCAGGGAATTTTACATTAACCAATCAAGATTTGATTGACAACAATGTTGGAGATCCTCGTTGGAGATAATAATCATTTTAAAAATAAATAATAAAAAAGGCAAAGAATTCTATTCTTTGCCTTTTTTACTTTAAAAAATCAACAATTATTAGAAATCATTAAGTTAAGTATCAATAGATAAATATATAGTTCAACAAAATTTATTTATATTTGTAATCGATTACATAAATAATTAGGTAATCTTGAATTTTAAGCTCATGAGAACTTCTCTAATTTGTTTTACAGCCTTTTTATTTTCATACTTTTCTGGTGCTCAAACAGTAACTTTAAATAAATATGGAGGTTGGTTAGAATCTGCTTTTGTAGAATGGCAACCTGTGGATGACGCTACAAGTTATAACGTTTATTTTAC
>NZ_CBFHJT010000130.1:0-2210 GCF_965656025.1 Polaribacter sp. | reverse complement strand
CCAATATTTTACCAATGCAATATTGCTAGGTGTTTGCCAGGTAAACGTAGCTTTTTCTATTTTTTTGGAAGTAGATTCTGGAATAAATTGTTGTGTGCTCAAATTGTATAATTTGTGCCAAAGATAAAACTATTTCTATGAATTTTCTTCAAGCTTTTTGAGTGCTTTTTCTTTGTATGTTCTACTAATTGAAATAGCTTTTTTATTAATTTCTACAAATTCATTGGTATAAGAATCTACAGCGTTTAAGTTAACTATAAAAGAGCGATGGATTCTTAAAAAAAATGTATTTGGTAACTTGTTTTCTACATTACTAATAGTTTCTCTAGTAACAATTATTTTATTTTTTAGGTGAATCTTAATATAATCAGACAAACTTTCTACATATAAAATATCATTAAAAATAACTTTAACCATTTTTCTATCTGCTCTTACAAATATAAAATCGCTTTGTTTATCATAAACATCTAATTGTTTTATAATGGGTTCTTGTTTTAAAATATCGAAAGATTTATGTATCGCTTTAAAAAAACGTTCAAAAGAAATGGGTTTTAGTAAATAATCTATTGCCTGCAATTCAAAACCTTCTAAAGCATATTCTCTATGAGCAGTTGTAAAAATTATCTTTGTTTTTTTATTGATAGAATTTGCCAAAGACAAACCAGATATTTCTGGCATATTTATGTCTAAAAAAACCAAATCTATTTTTTCTTGATGTAAAACTTGCATAACCTCTATGGCGTTTTTACAAGATTGTATCAATACTAAGTTTGGTATTTTGGCGATAAAACTTTCTAAAATTTCTCTAGCTATGGGTTCATCGTCAACAATAAGACATTTAATCAAATTCATTTTTAAAGTAAAATTTCTAGTTGAATTTTAAAGATATTTTCTTTTTCTGTAATTTCTAAATGATGTTTTTGTGGATAGAGCATTTGTAATCTTTTTTTTATGTTTTTTAAACCAATTCCACCTTGTAAGTTTGTTTTTTCTTTGTTAAAGCTATTTTCTACGGTAAAAAATAATTTTGTAATTGTTACTTGTAAATTTATTCTAATTTTTAATAAATCATCCATCAAAACACCATGTTTAAAACTGTTTTCTACAAAAGGAATTAATAACATGGGTGAAATTTGAATCTTATCATTTTCTATAATTTTAGTGAAATTCACTTGTAAAGTATCATGAAAACGCATTTTTTCTAAAGCTATATAATCTTCTAAATGAAGAATTTCATGCTCTAAAAATACTTTTGGCTTTTCTACTTGATATAAAATATAGTCTAATAAATTAGATAATTTTAAAATCATTTCTGGTGCATTTTCTTTCTTCTGTATTGCTAAACCATAAATTGTATTTAAGGTGTTAAATAAAAAATGCGGTTGAATTTGCATTTTCAAAAACCGTAACTCCTGCTCTTTTAATTGCAATTGTGTTAGCAAAAATTTATTTTTAAGTGCTTTTTTTTCTTCTGAAGATAGGTAACTGTGTTTTAATATTTTAAAACCACTTGCTAAAACAATAATTAGCAAAACACTCACTAAAATTATAGATGGACTTTTAGTAAGCATTGGCATTTGTTGATATTCTAAATTAAAGAAAAACACAAAACCAAAAGCTACTATAGCCAAAACAGCTGTTGTTACAAAAACTGCAGTATAAAGCGTGTAAAGCGTAAATTTTTTAAATTTATTTTTCAGTAAATAATTTGGCAATAAATCATAAATAAAAACATACGAAGCTACAATAGAAACAACACTTAATAAGGATGTAAACCAGCTTAAAAAATTAGTATTTGAAGTACCCGATCTAAAAAAAAGATAAAAGAAGAACCATACTAAAAACCAAAAAAATAAGTGTAGTATGCTGTTTTTAATATTTGAAAAAAGTATTTTTTGCACAGCGAAAAATAAGAAATATCCATAGATTTTAACCGTAAAAAGAGATGAAATACAAATTTAGTTAGCAATTATACTAAATTTACAAGTTGAACCCTTACAAGTTTTATACTTGTTAAATCAAGCAACTATTTGTTCATTCGTCGTAAAAATAGTTATTCAATCAATTTTAAAAATATGTTTGTAAAGAACTTAAAAAATATATTATGAATTTAATCAACGAAGGAGGCCCATTTTTTATGGTCTCATTATTAATCCTATTAATTTTATCTCTTTTTTTACTAATAAAAGGATTTAAAAGTTACACAGAAA
>NZ_CBFHJT010000129.1:0-2212 GCF_965656025.1 Polaribacter sp. | reverse complement strand
AACATCTCCAACACTTGCTTTAATAGAGTACTTTCCATCAAAATCAGTTTCTGTTCCTTTTGCTGTTCCCTTAATAGAGACACTTACTCCAGGTAATGGTCCTGAATCTTCAGATACAGTACCGGAAATTGTTTTTTCTTGTGCAATACTTATTTGCACAACAAACGCTAGTAGTAGCGTTAAAATTCCTTTAAACTTTGTTTTCATTATTAAATATATTTGAATTATATGTTTCAAATATCTGATTATTTTGTAGATAAAACAATAAAAAATGTTAAAAATATATTGAAATCCTATTGAATTATGTTAATTTAACAAGGTTTCTTTAAAAAAAATTAATCCAATTAATTAGTAATTGTGTGTTTTTTAAGGTGTTAGAATTTTTTAAGTTGTTTGGTATTGCTATAGAAATGTTTATTTGTGAAGACTTTGTGTTAAAAAGATATCCTAACCCTAAAGCTAAGAGTTTTTCTTTTTTATTTATTGATTCTATAATTGCAAAATCAGAGATTGAGTATAAATATGATTTTTGTGAAGTTAAATATCTAAATTCTATGGTTTGTGTAGTGTAGTTTTTACTAAATATACTTTGTATGGTGTATCCTCTAATGGTATTTGGTCCTCCTATCCGAAACAATTCATTTGTTAGGTAGTCTTCTGAATTTAGAATACCTAATTTATTTTTTAGGAAAATAAAACTTCTGTCACTTAAATCTAATAGGTATTTTATTGTAGACTCAATTTTTAATTGTCTTTTGGTTTTATTTTGGCTATTTCTATTCCCTAGGCTAGATGCTATATTAAAGTCAAGTTTACTTTCTCTTAAGAAAAAGTTTTTCTTATAATTATATTGATATCCAATTCCTGTTGAAAAGCTTGTAAATGATTCAAGATTACTGTCTGAGTTTATTGGGGCTAATTTTTCTGAAACTTCATTATTAATTTGTAATGATAGTTCTGAATTATTATTTATTGCGTAATTTATTTTTATGTTAAATAATGAGTTTAAAAAAGTAGAATCTTGTTTATACACTGAAAATTTTATTTCTGGAGATATTTTTGATTTGAAAACATACGGAAATTTAGTTTTTAATTCTAGCTCTTGTCTTTCATTTCCAAAACTATTCCATTTTAAATTAAAGTCTTCTCCTTTATTAAGTATGTTATTTAATTTTAAATCCAAATAACCATTAAAATCGACACTACCATTTTCTTGAGTAGCAAAATTTACAAGTCCATCAAAACTGTTGTTGCTATTTTTTTTTACATACATATATATGATAGTAGAATCTTTTGTAAAAAGTACTTCTGGTTTTTTAATTTCTTCAACAAAATCGAGAGTTCTTATTTGGTTAGATATGTTAGTTAGCTTCTTCTTGTTAAAAATTAAGTTCTTATTTAATTTCAAATAATTTTTTAAAAATGATTTTGGAAAATCATCATAGCCTTTTATAATCACCTTATCAACTTTTCTTTTCTTAGATTGATAAATTTCTAGGTTGGCTAATAAGGTGTCATTTTTAACTTCAATTTGTTTTAAACTTAATTTTGTAAAAGAATTACCTTTTTCTTCAAATTTTGAAGATAACGAGCTTAACTTATCTTCTAATTCTGATATTTTTATGATTAAGACCTTGTCTCCAAAAATTAATTTTGCAAAATTTACTCGCTCACCAAAAGTTATATAGGCTATTCTTTTATTGTTTTTTTTGATGATGCTATCAAACCTGTTTAAAAAATATCCGTTCCTTTTTAAATTTGTAGAATATTTTATGAGTTCTTTGGATGCATTGATGCTATCTAAATGGTTTTTTTTGTAGCTATATTTATTTATAAGAATGGAGTCTTTTTGTGGATTAGCTTTAATCTTTAATTCAACTTTCTGAGAAAAGGAATTTGTAAAAGCTAATAAATAGAGTAAAAAAGTAAAAAAAAGTAATTTTTTTCTGCCCAAAATGCTAGTACTGTTTTAATATCAAATGTATGTTAATTGCTTTAATTTTATAAATAAAAAAGGTTTTTTAAAAAATAACTTGCTGATATTTGAATAATTAGAAATTAGTTGTACATTTGCAGACCCTTAAAATTAAGGGAATGTTTAATATAAACGAAAAACAGTAATTATTTAGTATGCCAACTATTCAACAATTAGTTCGTAAAGGAAGAACCAAAATAACTAAGAAGAGTAAATCGGCTGCTTTGTCGTCTTGTC
>NZ_CBFHJT010000128.1:0-2264 GCF_965656025.1 Polaribacter sp. | reverse complement strand
AAAATAAAAGCCATTGCAATTGCCCAAAACATCCAATTACACGAAGGTGTATATGCAAGTGTTTTAGGTCCGCAATTAGAAACGAGAGCAGAATATAGAATGTTGCAAATTTTAGAAACAGATGCTGTAGGTATGAGCACCGTTCCTGAAGTGATTGTTGCCAAGCAATTGAACTTACCTTGTGCCGCAATTTCTGTGCTAACAGACGAATGTGACCCAAAAAATCTACAACCTGTAAATATTGCAGAAATTATAGCCATTGCTGGGGAAGCTGAACCCAAAATGATTGCTTTGTTTAAAGGGGTTATTGAGGTTTTATAAAACTAAAAAATGAAGTACAAATTAGCGCTATTCTTTTTATGGTTTGCCATAACCAATCTGCAGTCTCAAAATATTGATTTTAAAAAAGGAGAAATTGTTAAAGATAGATTGTTTTTAAGGGATAAAAATGAAATTTCTATAACTGATGATACAGGTAATTTTTACACCATAAGACCTGAAAGAAGTAGCGGTTTTTTTTACAATTATTTTGTCGAATTTTATAATGATGTAGATTTCACTGAACGAATTAAAATTAAGAGTGAAAAGAAAATAAAAATCTTAAAAACATTTATTAAAAACAGAAAAATTTATCTGTTTATCAAAGAAGAGCTTAAGAAAGGATTTTCTTTACGCTTTGATATTATTGATACACAGAATAAGAGTAAAAGTCAAAAAGAAGTTTTAAAAGTTTATAAAAAGAGCAATCCAAGTTTTTATAAATCTCTTAAAGAGGATTCTTTTATTTATTTAGATAATAACGCTAACATCATTTTATCAATACCTGTTAAAGAAGATAAAAAAACATTTGTTTTTGTAAAAGTATTATCAAAAAAGCTAGAAACGCTCTCTGAACATAAAATATTTGCTGATGACAGCCTTTCTTCTAAATATACACGCTACTTAAGTACTATTCAATTTAAAAACACAATATATTTTCTATTTAATTTATCTTTAAATAAAAAGGATCGAATTTATAGATTGATTGAATTGAAAGATGAAAAGAAAAAAACGTTAGATATTCCTATTGCAACGAACACTTATGAATTGATTGCCACTAAAGTTAAAAATTCTGAACTTATTATAAGTGGTTTGTATTCTAAAAAGGTAAAAGGTGGTTTTGAAGGGGTTACTTACTATAAAATAGGTTTAAATACTTTCTCTTTAAACGTTCAAAAACAAAGTGTTTTTAAGAATGACAAAATTAAAAATTATTTTAAAGGTTTTTTTAGAAATAATAGAAGTATTGATATCAAAAATATTTTTTTAGATGAAGATTTGAATACATATTTAGTTTCTCAATTTTATATTTTAAGAAGGCAAAGTATACCCATAGGAATTCCTATTGCCACTATAGGTTCTTCAGTACTTATTACCTTTAATCCAATTAGCATTAAATACAAACTTTATGATGATTTGTTAATGTGTAAAATAAACAATAATGGGGATTTAGATTGGGAAAAAAGTTTAGAGTTTGCAGAAATTGAAAGAACATCATCAAGATCTAACAAAAAAGATTCTTCTGTTTTTGCTTTTTTTTATGAGAACAATATCAATTTACTTGTTAATGGATACATAAAAAATAACGCTAAAAAAGTTATTATTAAACAAGACAAACGTTTCTCTAAAACCAAATTTTACAATGTAAAAATAGATAGTACTGGAACAAAGTACCTAAAAACGATATTTTCAAATAAAGATTCTGACATCATATTTAGAGCAGGACAGACTGTTTTATCTGACAATATACTATATAATTTAGGTCAAGGGAATATGAGAAAACAACTACTAAAAATAAAATTTTAAATCAATTAAAAATACATTGATTTTCAAGCACAGCATGCTCAACAACTTCAAATCCTCGATCCTAGAAAGCACAGGCGCAACCGCTTTGCAAGAAAAAGAAATCCTACAAGAGTTATGGAGTGGTTATGGTACCATTAAATCTAATTCTACTCACTAAAAATGCTACCATAGTTGCTAAATTGATAAAGGTCTATATTTTTCTGTTCTAAAGACGCTTTATAAGCTTTAAGGTCCTTTTCAATAAATTTTTCTTGATGTTTGTGCAAACTCAGAATGTAAAATCAAAAAAAAAATGATAAGAAAACTTTTATTTTTTGTTATGCTTACCTATTATTATTTATTTTCTATTCTTTTGAGTATATCATAAACCAAAATCATTGCATTTTTTGAAGCCTCTAGCTGATTTAAAGAACCAGAAA
>NZ_CBFHJT010000127.1:2028-2336 GCF_965656025.1 Polaribacter sp. | reverse complement strand
TGGTCAATATTTATCTACAGACCCAAAAGTAGGGTATGTAATTACAGATTTAGACAAAGAATACAACAAAGAAGTAATTGATGAATTAAGAAAAGTAGAAGGCACTATTAAATTTAGAGTTTTGTATTAATTTTGATTTGATAAAATCACAGACCTCACAAGTTTTAAAAAACCTGTGAGGTCTTTTTTTTATTCCAGATTTTGTAAGAGTGATTAATGGTAAATTAAAGTTGTATCTTCTCTCTCAAATCAAAAATGTTTTTGTCTTGAACACCCAAGTAACGTCTACTGCCTAAATAACGGTTTTT
>NZ_CBFHJT010000127.1:0-2018 GCF_965656025.1 Polaribacter sp. | reverse complement strand
AATTCGTCATATAAAGGATTACTAGCATCCATAGAAGAAATATGTACGTTCCCAGAAGCATGTATAAACTCTTGTTTGTCATTACCTAACCAAATACCAACATGTGTTACTCGTTGTTTTTTATTTTCGGTAGCTTTTTTGCCAAAAAATAATAAATCACCTTTTTGTAAATCAGAAAAATTAAGCATTAAGTCCACTTTTTTGCCAGCATTTATTTGCTGAGAGGCATCTCTAGGAATAATAAACCCATTCATTAAATACACCATTTTTGTAAAGCCGCTACAATCCATACCTTTGGCAGAGGTACCACCCCACAAGTAAGGAAAACCCTCCATGGTTTTTGCAATTTTTTCTACATTGCTTTCAGTTGGGTTTAGATTATAAATCCAAGAATCGTATAGAAGTGCTTCCTCTTTTTTAATAAAACCTATTCTGTTATCTGGATACATAACTTCAAAATAATTTGGGTGCAATGCAATATATTTTAAAATTCCACCTAGAGAAATATCAGAAACGATATTGGCCTCAGTACTTTTATCAGCATATACGTAACCGAAATTTTTGGTGTAAATTATTTTCTTTTCGTTATTCCATTTCTCAAGTTCTGCTTTGGTCATTAAAGTAATTCCACCTTTATCAACCCAAGAAATATAATTGTCTGGTGTTTGTATTCTGTAGAAATCGCCCTCTTTATCTAATACTTTTAAAGGCATGCCTAACAAACCTTGTGTGCCCAATTCTGCAGAATGTTTGGGTGAAGATCTAATATTTATCACAGAATTTTTGGCAACCCCATATTTTTTATCACCTACTACTGAATCTGGTAAAATTCTAATTTTATTAACAAAATTAACTTCTAAAGATTTTAAGCTATCTAATAATTTTTGATATCCTTCTTTCGTATCTGTAAGACCAGTAACAATGATTTCATCATCAGAATAATCAAAATTAATATTAAAAATGGCTACTCTTTTGTCTGGTGCATATTGTTTTTGTATGCTTTCGCTAACACTTTCTAAACCAGATACTAAAATTGAGTTATCGCTACAAGAAAATAATAGCGCTATCATTAATAAAGAAAATATTTTTTTAAGGTTCATAAAAACAATTTTAATATTTTAATAGAATAAAGATAGTAATTTATTCATTTAAATTTATTTCTAAATTTAGATTGTTTTATATTTGAGAATAATCGTTTTTTAAAGATGAAATATCAAAATTCCTTAACATTTGCAAAACAATTAGATAAAGAAGACAAACTAGCTTCTTTAAGAGATCAATTTCACATTCCAAAAGATAAAAACGGCAATGACTGGTTGTATTTTACTGGAAATTCTTTGGGTTTACAGCCAAAAGCGACCCAAAAATATATCAACCAAGAATTAAAAGATTGGGCAAATTTAGGCGTAGAAGGGCATTTTGAAGCTAAAAATCCGTGGTTGAATTATCATGAGTATTTAACCGAAAAAATGGCAAAAATTGTAGGAGCAAAACCATTAGAAGTGGTGGTAATGAATACACTGACCACCAACTTACACTTGTTAATGGTTTCGTTTTACAGACCCACTAAAACAAAATATAAGATTGTAATAGAGAGTGATGCATTTCCATCAGATCGATATGCTGTGCAATCGCAATTAAAATTTCACGGTTTTTCAGAGGATGATTTGATTGAATGGAAACCTAGAGAAAATGAAGAATTATTAAGAATTGAAGATTTAGAAAAAATCGTTGCAGAACAAGGCGATGAAATTGCCTTATTATTAATCGGCGGTGTAAATTATTACACTGGGCAGTTTTTAGATTTAAAAAAAATAGCGACAATAGGGCACTCTAAAAACTGTATTGTGGGTATCGATTTAGCACATGGAGCAGGAAATATTCAACCGAATTTACACGATTCTAATGTAGATTTTGCAGCTTGGTGTACTTATAAATATTTAAATTCAGGCCCAGGAAGTTTAGCAGGTTTGTTTGTGCACGAAAAACATGCAAAAAATAAAGACTTACCACGTTTT
>NZ_CBFHJT010000126.1:0-2530 GCF_965656025.1 Polaribacter sp. | reverse complement strand
CCATGACGTCCTGCCATTTTATCTCCTACTTTTAATTTACGTTTTTTAGCAATGTAAATTTTAGCAAGTTTTAAAATTCCGGCTGGTAATTCATCTCCTACAGAGATTGTAAATTTTTGACGACGTAAAGATCCTTGTAAATCATTTACTTTAATCTTATAATTATGAACTAACTCTCCAACTAATTTATTTAAGTCGCTATCTGTTGTCCAAGAACCAGTTAAGTGTACATAATCGTCTACAGAATTTAACATTTTTAGTGTGTATTTTTTACCTTTTGGTAAAACTTCTTCACCTAAATCGTTAAACACACCTTGTGATGTTTTTCCGCTAATTAGTGCAAATAACTTTTCTATTAATTGATCTTTTAAGTCTTCAAATTTAGAAACGAAAGATTGTTCTAAAGTAGCTACTGCTTCTTTATCTCTTAATCTTTTATTTTTATCTTTTACGGCTCTCTTAAATAATTTTTTATCTATTACTACACCTCTTAATGATGGAGAAGCTTTTAATGATGCATCTTTTACATCACCTGCTTTGTCACCAAAAATAGCACGTAGTAATTTTTCTTCTGGAGTTGGATCAGATTCTCCTTTTGGTGTAATTTTACCAATTAAGATATCACCAGGATTTACTTCTGCTCCAATTCTTATCATTCCATTCTCATCTAAATCTTTGGTAGCTTCTTCAGATACGTTAGGGATATCGTTAGTTAACTCTTCAGTTCCTAATTTTGTATCTCTAACATCTAAAGAATACTCATCAATATGAATAGATGTAAATATATCTTCGCGAACAACTTTTTCTGAAATTACAATTGCATCCTCAAAGTTATACCCTTTCCAAGGCATAAAGGCTACTTTCATGTTTCTACCTAAAGCTAATTCTCCTTTTTGTGTTGCATAACCTTCACAAAGTACTTGACCTTCTGTAACTCTGTCTCCTCTTTCTACAATTGGTTTCAAGTTAATAGAAGTACCTTGGTTGGTTTTTCTAAATTTAATTAAATCATAAGAAACTTCATCAGAATCAAAACTTACCATTTTTTCATCTTCAGTTCTATCGTACTTAATCGTTATTTTGTTTGCATCTACATATTCTACTACACCCGCTCCTTCTGCATTAATTAAGATTCTTGAATCTTTTGCAACTCTTCGCTCTAAACCAGTACCAACAATTGGAGATTCTGGTCTTAATAATGGTACTGCTTGACGCATCATGTTAGATCCCATTAATGCACGGTTGGCATCATCATGCTCTAAGAAAGGAATTAAAGAGGCAGAAATTGACGCAATTTGATTTGGAGCAACATCCATATAATTAATCTCATCAGGATTAACAACAGGGAAATCTCCTTCTTCACGAGCAATAACTCTATCTAAAACAATACTACCATCTCCTTTAAGTTCTAAATTAGATTGGGCAATTTTTTTACCTTCTTCTTCTTCTGCACTTAAATAAATTGGCTCTTCTCCTGCTACTACACCATTGTCTACCTTTCTATATGGAGTTTCAATAAATCCTAAATTATTTACTTTCGCAAATACAGATAAAGAAGAAATTAAACCAATGTTTGGTCCCTCTGGAGTTTCAATCGGACATAGACGTCCATAGTGTGTGTAATGTACATCACGCACCTCAAAACCAGCTCTTTCTCTAGACAAACCACCGGGCCCAAGTGCAGATAATCTACGCTTGTGAGTAATCTCTGCTAATGGATTTGTTTGATCCATAAATTGAGATAATTGGTTGGTACCAAAAAATGAGTTAATTACAGATGATAATGTTTTTGCATTAATTAAATCAATTGGCGTAAAAACCTCATTATCACGTACATTCATACGCTCACGAATTGTTCTAGCCATACGTGCTAAACCAACGCCAAATTGTCCTGCTAACTGCTCTCCTACTGTTCTTACACGTCTGTTAGATAAGTGATCTATATCATCTACCTCTGCTTTAGAGTTAATTAATTGTATTAAAAACTTGATAATTGTAATAATATCTAGTTTGGTTAATACTTTTTGATCCATATCAACATCTAACTGAAGTTTTGTGTTCATTCTAAAACGACCAACTTCACCTAAATTATAACGTTGTTCAGAGAAAAATAACTTATCTATTATACCTCTTGCAGTTTCCTCATCTGGCGGTTCTGCATTACGTAATTGTCTATAAATATGTTCTACAGCTTCTTTTTCTGAGTTTGTAGGGTCTTTTTGTAATGTGTTATGAATAATTGCATAGTCTGCCATTTGATTATCTTCCTTATGAAGTAATACTGTTTTAGCGCCTGCATCAATTATTTCATCTATATGTTCTTTTTCTAAGATTGTATCACGATCAAAAACAATTTCATTTCTTTCGATTGATACCACTTCACCTGTATCTTCGTCTACGAAATCTTCGTGCCAAGTTTTTAAAACTCTAGCCGCAAGTTTTCTACCTAATACTTTTTTTAATCCAGCTTTAGAAACTTTTACTTCTTCTGCAAGATCAAAAATTTCTAATATATCTTTATCTCTTTCAA
>NZ_CBFHJT010000125.1:0-2537 GCF_965656025.1 Polaribacter sp. | reverse complement strand
AGTCAATTGGTAAGTTTTCCAAATAACAATTTAAAAAACGAAACAAAGTATTTCTGGAAAATAAAAATATGGAATCAAGATGATGAAGCATCTAGCTGGAGCGAAAAATCTTTTTTTAGATTGGCTCCAAAAACTTCTAGTTTAAATCCAACTTGGATTGGCGCAATAACAAAAGCCGATAGTCATTTACCGGAGGGCAGAAAATATCATACAGCTACGTTTAATAGAGCAAAAAAGGATTCTATTATCAATACTTCAGATCCGTTGTCAAGACAAAGTATTTTACTTCGAAAATCATTTTCGGTATCAAAAAAAATAAAAGAAGCTGTGGTTTATGTTTCTGGTTTGGGACATTATGAGTTATCATTAAACGGGGAAAAAATTGGCAATAGCGAGTTTGCACCACTTTGGACAGATTATGACAAATCTGTAAATTATAATATTTACGAATTAAAAAAAGATCAGTTTAAAGAGGATAAAAATGTTGTTGGCGTTGTTTTAGGAAACGGAATGTATAATGTTTTAGAAAAAAGATATTCGAAGTTTTTTGTGAGTTTTGGTCCACCAACCTTGTTTTTAAAATTAAAAGTAACTTTTGATGATGGTTCTGAACAAATTATAAATACGGATGATACTTGGAAATATTCCAAAAGTCCAATTACGTATAATAGTTTGTTTGGTGGTGAAGATTACGATGCAAATTTAGAACAAGAAGGTTGGGATACATCAGCATTTAATGATTCAAATTGGAAACCAGTTGTGTTGCAAGAAGCACCAAAAGGAACTTTAAAAGCGCAACAAGCACCACCTGTTTCTATTCAGAAAAAATATGAGGTAAAAGAAGTTAAAGAACCAAGTGAAGGCACGTATGTTTTCAATATGGGGCAAAATCTATCGGGTTTTCCAACGATAAAAGTAAAAGGTGAAAAAGGTCAAAAAATTACACTTTGGGTTGGTGAAGGTTTAAAAGAAAACGGAACTATTAGCCAAGGGCGTTCTGGTAAACCTTATTATTTTGAGTATACTTTAAAAGGAAATGGTATTGAAGAATGGCAGCCAAAATTTAGTTATTACGGCTATCAATATATTCAAGTAGATAGCATAAATTACAAAGAAGAAAAAAATGCTGAATTACCAACATTATTAGATGTTACCTCAAATTTTATTTATAATGATGCTGGCGAAGCGGGAACTTTTGAAAGTTCTAACGAAATTTTCAATAAAGCACATGAGCTAATCAATAATGCAATTAAAAGTAATTTTCAAGCGGTATTAACGGATTGTCCGCATCGTGAAAAATTAGGTTGGTTAGAAGAAGCACATTTAAACGGTCCTGGATTAATTTATAATTACAATATGGAAACGTACATTCCTAGCATCATGAAAAATATTGAAGATGCACAACGTGAAAACGGAATGATTCCAACAATTGCTCCAGAATACGTAATATTTGGAGGTGATTTTACAGATTCTCCAGAATGGGGCGTATCAGGTGTTATTTTACCTTGGATGTATTACGAATATTATGGTGATGATCGTTTGATAAAAGAGTATTATCCAGTAATGAAACGTTATATCGATTACTTAACCTCCAAGTCAGAAAACTATATTTTATCTTATGGTTTGGGTGATTGGTATGATTATGGAGAACATAATGCAGGGTATTCAAAAAATAGCCCAATTGCCTTATCTGCCACAAGTCACTATTATTATGCAGCTCATTTGTTTGCAAAAGCGGCAAAGCATTTAAAGAAAACTGAAGATATTTCAAAATACGAAACGTTAGCTTTAGATATAAAAAAGGCATTTAATACCAAGTTTTTTAATAAACAAACCAAACAGTATGGAACAGGAAGTCAGTTTAGTAATGCTGTTCCCATTTTTATGGATATTGTAAATCCTCAACATAAAAAAGAAGTAATGAACAATCTTTTAGAAGATGTAAAATCTAGAGGATATAGACTAACTACAGGTGATGTTGGTAACCGTTATTTATTTCAAACATTGGCAAGAAATGGTGAGAATGAAACCATGTATAAAATGAACAATCATTATGATACACCTGGTTACGGATTTCAAATTAAATTTGGACTCACCACACTTACTGAACAATGGGATCCTAGAAAAGGAAATTCTTGGAATCATTTTATGATGGGCCAAATCGAAGAATGGTTTTACAGAAGTTTAGCAGGAATTGTTCCTGATTCAGAAAATCCAGGGTTTAAACATTTTTTCATTCAACCAGAAATTGTGGGAGATATGACTTTTGTAAAAGCAAGTTATAAATCACTTTATGGAAAAATTGTTTCTGAGTGGGAAGTTAAAAAAGATGTGATAGATTTTAAAATAGCAATACCAGTAAATACAAATGCTACTGTTGTTTTACCAGTTGAAAAACAATCAAAAATAACTATAAATGGTACCCCTTTAGAGAATTTTAAAAATTTAATAGAAATAAAATCAAACACAGATAAACCTACAATTGTCTTAGGTTCTGGCACTTACCATATAGAATGTTTTTTAAATAATTAATATAA
>NZ_CBFHJT010000124.1:0-2545 GCF_965656025.1 Polaribacter sp. | reverse complement strand
TCCACCATCTCTAGCAATTAACAGAGCATCAACACCACTAAAAATATCAACGTTTTTAGTAGGTTGCCAATTCAGTTCTATTTTTCCACCCATTGTAGTAGCTTCTACAGCAGAGGCAGCTTCCATCATCATAAAAGAAGACCTGTTTGTATTGGTCATTAAATGATCTACATAACTATAGTACGCTTTGGCAGAAATACTATTTAATTTACCTGATAAATTCGATTTTTTATAATCTAAAGAAGCGATGCTGCTATTGTCATATTCTGTATCCATAGGCAAACCAGCATGCAAAACATCACGTCCAAAAGATTGTCTCCAATGAAATTGCAAACGCTCAAAATCAGTAAAATTATACCCCACTTTAACACCATAATCTGTACTTAAAAAAGAAGAAGGAATTTCGGTACCATCACCATCTTTATAACTGCCAAAATCTCTGTAACCGAAATTACCAACTACATCATATTTGTCTTTTATATATTGCAATTGCAGCATGTTTACACTAGAATTTCCATTGGTTTCAAAACCCGAAGAAAACTTTCCATGAAAACCATTATCTAAATAATTGGGTTGTTTAGACACCATATTTACAATTCCGCCAAAAGTAGCGCCATAACGGACAGTATAAGGGCCTTTTATAATTTCTATTTTAGCAATTTCTTCTGGAATAATATGCGTTGTAATAGGATCCATTCTATTTGGGCAAGCATGCATTGCTTTGGTGCCTCCATCATATTGAATGTTCAATTGTTCATATTGACTTCCTCTAAAGGATGGATCTATGGCATAATTTCCTCTTTTAATAACCGAAAAACCATTGATATTGTTAAATAAATCTGCAACGTTTTTGGGTTGTACCACATTTTTGTCATATCTGTTTGAAATGATTGTATGTATCGGATCTGTTTTTAATTTCCCTGTGATGATAATTTCATCTAGTTTTATTCTTTTTACAGTATCTTTTTTTATTTTTTGAGAAAAAGAAACTGTAGAAATAAGTGCGCATATAAGCACACTAAAAATTATTTTCATTTTTAAATTTTTAGTTTTTTATAAGATTGTACACTCTTATTGTTTTGATAAGAGTTTTTTTTAAATTTTAAAAAACTAAATTCGTGGAGGATGAAAACTAGAATTACTCATAAGATATTTGTAATAATTTTGATAACTAAAAAGGGCTTTTTTCAAGGTAGATTTTTTCTTGAAACTGACCTCTGAAGCAGTATGCTGAAGTAGTAAAATATCTTTGAAATCTATAATTTGCAGCGGAACTTCTTCAGAATTTTGACTGCTTTCTGTTACTTTTTTTAAATGACATTTACCATTACATTGCAATTCAGGCTGGTCTTTATTTTCACACAATTCTTCTATAAAACCAATTGGGTCTAAATTATAATAGATATACGTAAAAGAAACTCTTAACATATTATACAATATAAGACTGCTTAAAAAAATGGCGTAAAAAAGGGTTTTATTTTTTGTTAGAAAAACCAACGAAGATAGTGTTTTGTATCAATGTTATTACAACACAAATATAAGGCACAAAAGTGACTTGCCAATGTAACTTAAGTTACTAATAATTTCTTTTTTTTAGAATACCTTTATACAAAGAATTTTAAATTTTAGAAATTATGAAAGCAATATTAAAAATACAGTATTTATTCACCTTTATAATATTAATAACGCTTACAAATGCTTGTTCTAGTGACACAGAAGATGAATACGTATTTGATAATATTGAAGAAAATGCAGCTATTTTACCAGAAGATTCTGAAGCATTGTTGTTTATGCTAGAAGAAGAAAAATTAGCAAGAGACACCTATGAATATTTAGACAAAACTTGGGGTTTAAATCAGTTTGCAAACATTAAAAAAAGTGAACAAACGCATATGAATGCTATTGAAAATTTATTAAAACAGTCTAATACCTCTTATACAATATTAGGTGAAGGTGTTTTTAGTGATCCAGATTTGCAAGCATTTTACGATACATTTAAAGTAGATGGTGCAAAAAGTGTTGTTGATGCTTTAAAAATTGGTGCAACCATAGAAGATTTAGATATTAAAGATTTAGAAGATTATGTTTCTGAAACTGAAAATGCACAAATTATAAACGTATATCAAAGTTTACAATGTGGATCTAGAAATCATTTAAGAAGTTTTATGAAAGGGTTAGATAAAAATGGAGGCACTTACACACCTCAGTTTATAACTCAAGATGAATTTAATAGCATAGTAAGTAGTACTAACGAGCAATGTAATTAACTTTTAGTTTTAAGTTTGGTTAAAAAGCACTTAAGCCTTTATGGATTAAGTGCTTTTTCTTTGGTAACTAAT
Organism: Polaribacter sp.; assembly: GCF_965656025.1. Taxonomy (GTDB): domain Bacteria; phylum Bacteroidota; class Bacteroidia; order Flavobacteriales; family Flavobacteriaceae; genus Polaribacter. The sequence goes on along the minus strand of NZ_CBFHJT010000124.1, from coordinate 206 downwards.
GTTACTAAAAAAACATTTTATTCAATTTAGTTTTGCAGTGTTAAAATTAAATAGATGAAAAAAATAGTAAAAAGCATACTTATAATTGTGTTATTGTTTTCTAAACAATTACCTGCACAAGAAATAATTTCGATTGGTAAGTCTGAGGTTTTATCTAAAATTTCTGATCAAAATTTATCTTTAAAAATTTCTAAAGAGTCGTTTAA
>NZ_CBFHJT010000123.1:0-2774 GCF_965656025.1 Polaribacter sp. | reverse complement strand
TCCATGATATTATGGACGAGTTATGCAAAAAAGTCACCATTCAACTTCCTTTAGACGAGATTAGTGCGAACACCATTTTAAACTTAGAAACTATCTTGAAAAACAATCCTGGTAAGCAAAGTTTGAATTTTACTGTTTGGGACGAAAAAGAAAAATTAGAAGTAAGTTTACCAAGTAGAAATACAAAGATTCATATCTCTAATGAGTTATTAGCTACTTTAGAGAGTCAACAAATAAAATATAAGTTGAATTAATATGATATTTTACCATCAAGGAAATAAAAAAAAATCGAACGAAGTAGGCGTTGCTAGTGGTTGTCTATTATTAATTGGTTTCTCTGCACTTATTTATTTTTTTACGCTATTAAAAGATATAGATGATGTAAAAGAATATCTTTTTCAAATTATTGGGGTTTCTGCTATGGCAATTACCCTTACAATTGGGTTATTTTCTAAAAAAGGTAAAATTGCTAATAAACATGTTATTATTAAAGATGGCTATTTTAAAATCGATAAAGTAAGCATCAAAATAGAAAATATAGTAGTTGATTATTATTATAAGAATGGCGAGTTTGTGAGGTATTTTTTAAGAGATACTGAAGGTAAAATTGCTATCTACTCTGTTATAGAAGATGAATTAATCACTTATTTTATTAAAAATTTTACAGAACAACTTTTCAGTTTAGAAGAAACTTATCATAAATACGAGGGACCATATATTACTGTAAAAACAAATTTACAAACTTTCTATTATGATTTAGATAGTGGAAAATATACCATAAAAAAAGAAGGAGAAACCACCATTAGCCATACACCAGATGTGTATGATTATGATGCGAATTATAAATTAGGCAAACCATTATTCAAGAAATAATAGTCAAAAACACTTTTTTTAAAGGTTCTTTTTAAAGAATTCTCTAAATGTTGTATTATTTTTTATCAAAAACCAAATTTGGTTTTTCTTAACATTTTAAAAGATACTTGAACTATTATTATTCTGTAGTTTTGTTTAACAATAAATAAATATTATGAAACAAAAAGAGAACGGAACTTGGGTTAGTTGGAATGAAAATTTAAAGTACAACTTTAAAGAAATGTACAGTATTTCTACTGAAGAAGAACTACAGGAAGTAATTGCAAACAACGAAAAAATACGTTTTTTTGGGAGCAAACAGTCATCCGCAGATATTGCTGCAGGTACAGATGCGCTTATTAATATGACTAGCTACAACAAAATTGTTTCTTATGATTATAATCAAAAAACAATTACAGTACAATCGGGTTTACTTTTAAGCGAATTATTAGAAGCTGTTGAATCTGTAGGTTGGTGTATACCATGTTTGCCAGATATTAATACCATTACCATTGGTGGTGCTTTAGCCACAGGTACACATGGCACAAGTGGAAAATTATTGAGTGAATACATGACCGAATGTAATTTAGTACTTGCAGACGGAACTGTAAAAACAATCACTAAAAATGATGAATTAATAGATGCTGTTCGTGTTTCGTTAGGCATGTTAGGGGTAATGTCTACAGTTACTTTTCAATGCGAACCTGAATATATTTTGCATGTAAAAGAAAAACCAGAAAACGACAAAGAATGGCTGCCTAAAATAAAAAGCAGATTAAAAGAGCACGATTTTTTAAGAGTCTTATGGTTGCCTCATACAGATACTGGTTATGTAATTACAGGTGATAAAATAGATCCAAAGAAAGAAGTTATTGAAAATAAAGGACCAAAATATTTAAAACATAGAAGAACCGTTTCTAAAATATTATATAAGTATTCTCATAAATTCCCTTGGATTACTTCCATTGCCAATAAAATTATTGCAAAAGCATTTTTTAATTCTAAAAAAGAACATAAAGGAAGTTTATACCAAGCAACCGTTACAAAATCTAGAGGTTCTACTTTAGAATTGGCAGAATGGACAATTGCTTTAGATAAGTTTCCACAAGTATTTAATGAGTTGAAAACAGAAATTAATAAATGGAGTAACAAATCTTTTATACACATTCCTATGGATGTTCGTTTTGTAAACAAAGATAATAGCTGGTTAAGCTATGCTTATAAACAAGATACTGTAACTATGGGATGTGTTTCTAGAAACGCAGCCACAGCAGATACGTATGAAGCTTTTGAAAGTGTAGAAAAAATATTTATAAAACATGGTGGAAGACCACATTGGGGCAAACGTTTTAAAGCAAAAGATGCTGAATTGACTAAAATTTACCCAAAATGGGAGGAATTTAAAGAGTTAAGAGAAACATTAGACCCAACTAACAAGTTTTTAAACCCTTATTTAACTAAATTGGTAAACGCAAAAGAACTAGTAAATGAAACTGCCTAAGGGATTTTTATTCGATTTTGACGGTGTTGTAGTACATAGTTTTAAAAGTCATGGCAATGCTTGGAGTAGCGCTTTTAAAGAGTTATTCAATAAAGAAATTACACCATTTCCCAAGCATCTTTCTGGCAAATCTCCAATGGTGATTGCAGCACATTACTGCAGTGTTATTAGCGAAGAAAAAAGAGCCGAAGAATTGTTTCTTTTAAAAGACATACACCTAGATAAATATTTTACAAAACCAGATGTTTTGCCAGGTGTTAGAGAAATTACCAACTACTTAAGCAGTAAAAATATTCCTTACGGAATTGCAAGTAATGCCACCAAACAGTTTTTAAAAAATAGTGTAGAAAAGTTAGATTTAAATTTTACAACGGTTTTTGGAGTACAAGATTATGAGAAACCAAAACCTGATCCAGAAGCT
>NZ_CBFHJT010000122.1:2508-2792 GCF_965656025.1 Polaribacter sp. | reverse complement strand
GTTATCGTAAAAAGGAGTGCAAGTTTACAAAAAATGTTTTGATTATTAAGCAATTAGAATTAATTTATTATTCCTTTTTTTCTTGAAATACAAAAACTACCTTTGCACTTTATAACCTTTTGGGTAGATTTTAATGAAGATGGACAAAAATACACAAGATTTAGTAAATAAAGGAATTATGCTTCCGTTGATGGAAGAGTTTTATACCATACAAGGTGAGGGTGCTCACACTGGTACTGCTGCCTATTTTATTAGAGTTGGTGGTTGTGATGTTGGTTGCCACT
>NZ_CBFHJT010000122.1:0-2498 GCF_965656025.1 Polaribacter sp. | reverse complement strand
AGATAATGTAAAAAAATATGCAGATACTGTTGTAATTACTGGTGGAGAACCCTTAATGTGGTCTATGGATTATATTACAGAATTACTTCAAAAAAATAATATAAAGACACATATAGAAACTTCAGGAGCTTATTCTTTTTCAGGAAAATGGGATTGGTTTTGTTTGTCTCCAAAAAAAACAAAATTACCTTTAAATGAGGTGTATAGAGAGGCAGATGAGTTAAAAATGATTATTCATAACAAATCTGATTTTGATTTTGCAGAAGAGCAAGCAAAAAAAGTGGGTAAAAAATGTCAACTTTATTTACAGCCAGAATGGAGTAAAAAAGAAAAAATGACTAAGCAAATTGTTGAATATGTGATGAAAAATCCGAAGTGGAAAATTTCTTTACAAACTCATAAGTATTTAAATATTCCTTAATTCTTGTAATTATTGCTCAGGTAGAAATCTTTTTTTTTGAAGCTTTTTCCTGCTTTTACTACTCAGTCTTTTTGCTGATTCCTGAATTAAATTCAGGAACCAGCAAAAAGGATTTCAAACAAAAAGCCTGTCTTGAACCAAGTCGAAAGGTTCAATCAGGGCCAAACTAATCTAGTTATTTATTGAATTTGAGCAATTTTTTGATCAATTAAAGAGCAAACTCGTTCAAACTGTTCATTTATCCCCATATCCGAATTATCAAATTCTATAGCATCCTCTGCCATTACTAATGGTGAGTCTTTACGAGTAGAATCTATGCGATCTCTTTCTTGTACATTAAATAAAATATCTTTAAAACTAACATCATCACCTCTGTCTATTAATTCTTTATAACGTCTGGTAGCTCTTTTGTCTGCAGAAGCAGTCATAAATAATTTTAAGTCAGCATTCGGAAAAACAACGGTTCCTATATCTCTACCATCCATAACCACTCCATCATTTTCGCCCATTTTTTGTTGTTCTAAAACTAACTTCTTTCTAACTTCAGAAATCTCAGCAATTTTACTTACAAATTGAGATACTTTTAAGCTCCTTATTTCTTGTTCAACATTTACACCATTTAAATACATTTCTGCAAATCCTAATTCTTCATTAAAAATAAACTTAAGCGAGATATTTTTAAGGTTTGAAACTAATGATTCTGAATCAAAAAAATCAGAACCAATAAAATTATTTTCTATAGCAAATAAGGTAACAGCTCTGTACATAGCACCAGTATCTACATAAATAAAATTATATTTTTTTGCAATTAATTTAGCAATAGTACTTTTCCCTGTTGATGAAAAGCCGTCTATAGCAATGGTAATTTTATTATTCATTTTATCTTCTTCTACTATCCAAATCAATTTCTAAACTAAATGTACTTACATTTGAAGCCGCATGAAATCTAGAATTTGCATAATTAAATTTAAATCTATTCATTTTTATTCCAAACCCAAAAGAGATACCACTAAAGGTTCGTGCATTTTGCAACTTTAATTCAGCAGCTCTTCTAAAATTATAGCCCAATCTAATATTAATTAACTTTTCTGGAAATAATTCTGCTCCTATTACAAAGTGTCTAAGTGTGTTATTTAAAAACCCTATTTTTTCTGATGTTACATTACCCTCTAAATCAGTAGTTTGTTCAGAAGGATTAGGTACTGAAACATCCCATTTTTGTAAATTATCTAATGTAAAATACCATTTTAATGGTACATATTCTAATTTATAACTTCCTCCAAGTGATACTTTTAATGGTAGTTTTTCTTTTGTTGAATCAAAAGAAGTAATCTGAGTACCAATATTTCTAGCAACCAAAGTAATAGAAAAAGGCTTAAATGGACTAGAATACAAAAGTGCAAAATCTAAAGCTACACCTGTAGAATTAAAAATACTAATTGTAGATGTAATAAACTTTAAATTTGTTCCTACATAAATATTAGAGTTTGGAAAATTATAAGCATAACCTATTGATAGAGCAATATCATTTGCATTAAAATTACCTGTTTCATTACCTTGTTCATCAGCTCCAATTAACGAACCATAATTTAAATAAGTAATATTAGCATGAATAGTTCCAAATCTCCTAGAAATTTCTCTTGCATAGGATACAGAACCAATATTTATTCCTGCTAAATAACTAGAATAATTAACAGATAACCTTCTGTCTATATTGTTATTTATAGTAGAAGGGTTCCAAGTTGGTTGATTTATATCATCATTCAAATTTAAAACTTCACCACCCAATGCAATCTGTCTTGCAGAAGTAGGGATATTTAAAAATTGATATACCTGCTCTCCTCCTACCTGTCCATAAATTGGAAGCATAAAGAAAAAACTTATTAATGAAGAAAAAAAAACTAATTTCATAAACTAATAACAAATAAACAAAGTAATATATTATTAACGAAAATAAATCAATATATTTTATAAAATGGATTTAATATAATTATTGTTTTTCTTACTCAATAAGAAAGAAGAAAAATTTGATGTAAAAAAAAACCTCATATCAAAAGATATGAGGTTTAAGTTACTG
>NZ_CBFHJT010000121.1:0-3006 GCF_965656025.1 Polaribacter sp. | reverse complement strand
AACTCTCTTCTTTCTAAAAAGTAAGATGCTTTTAATGGATCTATTGTTTCTAATGATACAGACGATTTAACTGGTACAACACCAGCAACCATAAACCTATCATAATGAGAATATGTCCATTCTATTTTATCTTGTTTTAAAACGTTTTCAATTAAGAATTCACTACGTAATTCTTCTGTGTTATAGCTTTTTACTGACTGCGGATTTGACGCGTATCTTGTTTTGTAATTTGACATATATATTCTATATTTGTGTAATCGATTGCACAAATATATGCAATTATTCTAAAATATTAGAATTGATGTATATTTTTTATGGAAATATAAGTTTATTCTTCTTTCAATCAGTTATTTATTTAAAATTAAATAATGAAACTTAAAAACAATGAATCAATGAAAAGATTTTTTTTAGTAGCTATTATATTTACTTTTTTCATCGAAAACAACATTCAAGGTCAAATTATTGATAAATCTTGGAAAAACATTATAAATAACAAAGAAGATTCTTGGTTTGCATCCAATGAAGCTAAAGAAATTGCAGAAAATGTACTACTCTATCAAAGAAACATCGGTGGTTGGCCAAAAAACATTCAAATGCATCAACCAGTTTCTAGGGAGAAAAAAGCAAAATTAATTCAATCAAAAAAAAGTAATAAAGATGTAACAACAGATAATGGTGCCACATGCCAAGAAATGCTCTTTTTATCCAAAGTAAATAGGTTTCAAAAAAATGAAAAGTATAAAAAGGCATTTTTAAAAGGATTAGATTATTTGTTAGAAGCTCAATATGATAATGGAGGTTGGCCACAGTTTTATCCTTTAAAAAAAGGATACTATTCTCACATTACTTACAATGATGATTCTATGGTTCATATTTTAAATGTTCTTAAAGAAATCAAAGAGAAAAGTAATTATTTTTCAATTCAGGCTTCTGATGAAATCATTAAAAAAGTCGAAATCGCTTTCAATAAAGGAATTGATTGTATCCTAAAAACACAATATAAACAAAATGGTGTTTTAACAGCATGGTGCGCTCAACATGATAGAAATACTTTAGAACCTGCAAAAGCTAGAGCTTATGAATTGCCATCTTTAAGTGGTGCTGAATCTGCAAATATTATATTGTTGTTGATGCGTATTGAAAATCCCTCAAAAGAAATAATTAAAGCTATAAATAGTGCTGTTTTTTGGTTTGAAAAAACAAAAATAAAAGGATTACGTGAAGATAGGGTTTACAATAAAAAAGGACAGGTAATCAGTAAAAAAATGGTTTCAGATAAAAATACACCACCAATTTGGGCACGTTTTATGGAATTAGATGATAACACTCCTTTTTTTTGTGATAGAGATGGAATTAAAAAAGCAACACTTGCTGAAATAGGTGAAGAACGCAGAAATGGTTATGCTTGGTATAAGACATTTCCACAAGAGGTTTTAGATAAATATCCATCTTGGAGAAAAAAGCATATTAAAAAAATAAAACCTAAAGATTCTTTTAATGTTGTGGTTGCAAAAGACGGAAGTGGAGATTATTATAGTATTCAAGAAGCCATAAATAACTCCAAATCTTTTCCTTATGAAAGAATTACAATTTTTATAAAAAATGGAGTTTACAAAGAAAAAGTAAAAATCCACAAATGGAATCCACACATATCTTTAATAGGAGAAAGTAAAGAAAAGACGATTATTACTTATAATGATTATTTTGATAAAATTAACTTAGGAAGAAATAGCACTTTTTACACACAAACACTTTTGGTAGAAGCAGACCATACAATTTTAAAAAATTTAACCATTGAGAATACTGCTGGAGAAGTTGGGCAAGCAATTGCTTTAACCGTAAATTCTAATCAAGTAGCTGTAATTAATTGCAAACTTCTAGGAAATCAAGATACCTTGTATACTTCTGGAAACGGAAAACAATATTATAAGGATTGTTATATTGAAGGTACTACAGATTTTATTTTTGGGAATGCCACTGTTTTTTTTAGCAATTGTCAAATACATAGCAAAAAGGGTTCTTATATCACTGCAGCATCAACAAAAGAAAACACAGCATTTGGTTATGTTTTTAAGAATTGTAATATTACTGCGGATGAAAATGTAACTAAAGTTTATTTAGGAAGACCTTGGCGTATTCATGCAAAAACTGTTTTTTTACATTGCAAACTAGGTAAACACATTTTACCAGAAGGATGGCATAATTGGTCTAAAAAAGAAGCTGAAAAAACATCATTTTATGCCGAATATAAAAATACTGGAAAAGGTTTTACTCCTGATAAAAGAGTAGAATGGTCTCATCAATTAAAACCATCAACAGCAAAACAATACACATTAAAAAACGTTTTAGGAGAACATAAAAATTCATCAAAAAAAGAATGGTATGAAATACTTTAAAATCATAATTACAGTTTGTTTCATCTCTTTTATTTCTTGTAAAGAAAAAGAAGTTAAAGAGCAGAGATCTGAAATAAAAAATATCACAATACATACGATTGGAGATTCTACAATGGCAAATAAACCAAATCCTGATGAAAACCCAGAACGTGGTTGGTGTCAAGTTTTTCCTCAATTTTTAAAGGACAATGTAACCTTAGAAAATCATGCAGTAAATGGTAGAAGTACACGTAGTTTTATCGATGAAAAAAAATGGGAAAAAGTGTATAATAAATTAAAAGAAGGTGATTACGTTTTTATTCAGTTTGGACACAATGATCAGAAAGAAAACTCTCCAAAAAGATATACAAATCCACATACAGCTTACAGAAATAATTTAATTCAATTTATAAATCAATCAAGAGAAAAAGGCGCAAAACCGATATTATTCACCTCTATTGTAAGAAGAAATTTTAATTTAGATAGCACTTTGGTAGATACGCATGGAGTCTATCCACTACAAGTAAGATTAGTAGCCAACGAATATGATGTACCTTTAATTGATTTGCAATATTTAACCGAAAAACTTGAGGAATCTTATGGTTATGAAGGTTCTAAAAAACTACACCTG
>NZ_CBFHJT010000120.1:0-3007 GCF_965656025.1 Polaribacter sp. | reverse complement strand
CGACTGCGCTCGAACAGACAAACAAATGAATAAATTTATAATCTTATTACGCGGAATCAACGTATCAGGAAAAAACAAAATCCAGATGGCAGATTTACGTGAATTATTAAATGATTTAGAATTTAATAATGTGCAAACCTATATTCAAAGTGGTAATATAATTTTAGAATCAGATTTAGATAAAACAGCCACTTATAATAAAGTAAAAAAAGGAATTCAAGAAAAATTTGGTTTTGAGGTTCCTGTAATTGCCAGAACAACTTCTGAATGGAAAAAAGCTATTGATAATTATCCATTTACATTAGAAAATGATAAAATAGTTGCTTTTACATTTTTAGATAAAGCTTCTAAAGAAACAGCAATTGAAGTAAATAATATTGGTGAAGACCAGTATAAAATAGTAGATGATGTTGTGTATTTACATTGTCCATCAGGTTTTGGAAAAACAAAATTGACAAACAATACAATTGAGAAAAAATTAAAAGTTAGTGCAACAACTCGTAACTTTAAAACAACTATAAAATTATTAGAGTTGTCAGAAACTTAAAAGAAATGTCATCCCGAACAAAATGAAGGAATCTTATAATATAGATTTTACAACTTTTTCAAAGTTTCGTAATGACGTAATTATTAATAAATAATTTCAAATTTCACCCAGTTTGGAGTTCCTTCCCTTTGGGAAGGTTAGGATGGGCTTTAGATTATGATTAAAGTAACCCCAAGAGGCGCATATCCACACGTAAAAGTAGTGGGTGATTTTATTTTTGTTTCAGGAACCAGTTCAAGAAGAGCAGACAATTCTATAGCAGGCGTTGTAATTATTGATGAAATGGGAACCAAAAAATTAGATGCCTATTTGCAAACAAAAGCCGTTTTAGAAAATATAGATAAAAACCTAAAAACTGTTGGTGCTAACTTAAAAGATGTTGTAGATGTTTCTAGTTTTTTAGTTAATATGAACGATTTTGCAGAATATAATAAAGCGTATGCAGAATTTTTTGAAAAAGAAACTGGCCCAACTAGAACCACAGTTGCAGTTCATCAATTACCACATCCAGATTTAGTGGTAGAGATTAAGGTTACTGCTTATTTACCAAAAGCCAAAAGCTAAAAGCTGTATGCTAAATATAAAAAACTACATCAATGGAAAACTAGTTGCACCAGAAGCAGGTAATTATTTAGATAATTACAATCCTGCAGTGGGGGAAATTTACGGACAAATTCCAAATTCATCAAAAGAAGATGTACAAAAAGCCTACCAAGCAGCAGCAAAAGCTTTTCCAAGTTGGAGTAATACTACTTTAGAAGAAAGAAGTAAAATACTATATAAAATATCAGATTTAATTTTAGAAAAATTAGACTTTTTAGCAGTAGCAGAATCCAAAGACAATGGTAAACCAATAGCGTTAGCCAAACAAGTAGACATTCCAAGAGCAGCAAGTAACTTTCAGTTTTTTGCAAATGCCATAACTCAGTTTTCATCGGAAGCGCATGAGAGTGTAGGCTTAAATGCTGTTAATTTTACTTTGCGTCAGCCAATTGGAGTTGTCGGTTGTATTTCTCCTTGGAATTTACCTTTATACTTATTTACTTGGAAAATAGCACCAGCCATTGCAGCAGGGAATTGCGTGGTTGCAAAACCAAGTGAAGTTACACCAATGACCGCTTATTTATTAGGAAAAATTTGCAACGAAGCTGGTTTACCAAAAGGAGTGTTAAATATTGTTCATGGTTTAGGTTCAACCACAGGACAAGCCATTGTAGAACATCCCAATATCAAAGCAATTTCTTTTACTGGAGGTACAAAAACAGGAGCACATATTGCCAGAGTTGCAGCACCCATGTTTAAGAAAATCTCTCTAGAATTAGGAGGAAAAAACCCAAATATCATCTTTGCAGATTGCGATTATGAGAAGATGTTAGAAACTACAGTTCATTCTTCGTTTGCAAATCAAGGTCAGATTTGTTTATGTGGAAGTCGAATTTTAGTAGAAGACAATATCTATGAAAAGTTCAAAGAAGATTTTATAAAAAAAGTAGCGCAATTAAGAGTTGGGAATCCGTCTGAAAAAGATACAAATATTGGAGCTTTGGTGTCTAAACAACATTTAGAAAAGGTGAAAAGTTATATTGATATTGCAGAAAAAGAAGGAGGTAAAATACTTTTTGGTGGAGAAACTGTAACTGTCACTGACAGAGAAAATGGTTATTATTTACAACCCACAATTATAGAGGTAAAAGACAACGAATGTAAATTAAATCAAGAAGAAATTTTTGGGCCAGTGGTTACCATTATGTCTTTCAAAACCGATGAAGAAGCCTTAACTTTAGCAAATGAAGTAAAGTATGGTTTATCGGCTACAATTTGGACAAATAACTTGAACAGAACTATGCAGTTTGCAAAACAATTACAAACAGGGATTGTTTGGGTAAATACATGGATGTTACGAGATTTAAGAACTCCTTTTGGAGGCACAAAAGAAAGTGGCGTAGGACGTGAAGGAGGTTTTGAAGCCTTACGTTTTTTTACAGAACCAAAGAATATCTGTATCAAATATGAATAAAGAAATCAAACAAAAAATCATACAAGTTTGTGATGAAAAGATTGCTAAAAAAGGCGAAAAGGTCGGTTTATCTTTTTACGCATTTTTCAAAAATAAAAACGAGAATCCGAAATTGCTAATGGAAGTCGCTACTTGGTGGATTGAAACACATCAATTAGATCACTTTGAAAAAGCAATAAAGATTAAAAAAATGATTAAAAATGTTAATTAATCTAAAAATGTCTCCTCGAGCGCAGTCGAGAGGATGAAAAAAAGTTAATATCATTAAAATGTCTCCTCGAGCGCAGTCGAGAGGTTAATTATGAAAACGTATTTTGTCTATATATTAAAATGCTCAGATAATTTACTTTACACAGGTATTACAAATAATATTGAAAGAAGATTTAATGAACATCAAAAAGGGTTAAATAAAAATTGTTTTACTTTTAAAAGAAGACCTTTAG
>NZ_CBFHJT010000119.1:0-3183 GCF_965656025.1 Polaribacter sp. | reverse complement strand
TTTGCTGGTTGGTGGAATCATAACAAAGCAACACGTTTTAATATGCGCATGCCTTTTGATGTGATGGAAGGTGCAGAAGGTTGGCAATTATCAAATCCGCCCATATTATCCATGGCAGCTATTTTAGCCTCACTAGATATGTTCGAAGAGGTAAAAATGGACGCTTTGCGTAAAAAATCAAAAAAACTAACGGGTTACTTTGAGTTTTTAATTAATGAAATTGGTTCAGAGGATATTAAAATCATCACACCAAAAAATCCAGAAGAAAGAGGCTGTCAATTATCCATTCAAGTAAAAAATGCTGATAAAAGTCTGCATAAAAAATTAATGGAAAACCATGTTATTACAGATTGGAGAGAACCCGATGTAATACGTTGTGCGCCTGTGCCTATGTACAATTCTTTTGAAGATGTCTATAAAATGGTCGAAATATTAAAAGAGAATTTATGAGTAAGAAAATAATTATTCTACTTTTTTTGATAGAAACTTTTTCGGTTCAAACTCAAAATAAATACGAACAAGATTTTAATTATTTTTGGGAAACCATCAATACAGAATATGCCTATTTTGATGCCAAACAAACCAATTGGAAAAATGTAAAAAAAGTATATCGTAAAAAACTAAAATCTATAAAAAAAGATTGGGAGTTTACCTATTTAATAGAGTTGATGAAACATGAGCTTTACGATCCACATTTTACCTTAAATAGAAATTTAGCGTTTTCTTTTCGGTTAATTCCGAACGATTTAGACGCACATATTTCTGTAAAAAATGATAAGTATTATATCAACGATATTAGACAAGGATATAAAATTATAGATTCAGGTTTACAAATTGATGATGAAATTTTAAAGGTAAATGGAGTCGATTTAAATGAAATTTTAAAAAGTAATTATCCAGAATCAATCATAAACCCAAATGATGTAGTAAAAGAATATTTTGCCAATTTAATTTTTGCAGGAAGACACAATGAGCCAAGAAATATTACAGTACGACAAAATGGAAAATTAAAAACAGTATCCTTAGAAAAAGCAACACCCATAAAAAAAAGTGGTAACTTATTAGATTCTAAAATACTAAAAAATAATATTGGGTATATTAAAATCAATAATTCTTTAGGTAATAACAATGTTATCAAACACTTTCCAAAAGTTGTAGATCAATTACAATCTACAAAAGCAATTATTATCGATTTAAGAGATACGCATAGTGGAGGTAATACAGATGTAGCCAAAGCTATTATGGGAAAATTTATCCAAAAAGAAATGCCTTATCAAATTCATGAAAGAGTAGGTTTAGAAAGAGAGTTTGGTATTAAAAGAAAATATATCGAAATTTTATCACCCCTAAAAAATCCTTATGTAAAACCAGTATATGTTTTAGTAAGTAGATGGACAGGAAGTGTTGGAGAGGCAATAGGACAAGGATTTTCTAATATTTCTACAGCCACAGTTGTAGGTACAAAAATGGCACAACTTTTAGGGGCAATTAATTGTAGAACGTTACCAAATTCTAGATTGAGATATTGTTACCCTTTTGAAAAATTATATAACACAAATGAAGTTCCAAGAGAGGATTTTATTCCTCAAATTCATACTAAAAATTACAAAGAAACCTATTTAAAAGTGATGCAATTAATACATGAACAAAAAAGATAAAATACTCATTATAGGAGCAGGACTTTGTGGTTCGCTTTTAGCATTAAGATTGGCGCAAAGAGGCTATAAAGTTGAAGTATACGAAAGCAGACCCGATTTAAGAAAAGTAGATATTTCTGCAGGTAGATCTATCAATTTAGCACTTTCTGACAGAGGCTTAAAAGCTTTACGATTATGTGGAATGGAAGAAAAAGCCAAAGAAATTTGTATCCCCATGTATGGCAGATTGATGCATGATAAAGCAGGAAATACTTTTGCTTCTAATTATTCAGGTAGAAAAGGAGAGTATATCAATTCTATTTCTAGAGGAGATTTGAATGCTATTTTACTGGATGAAGCCGAAAAACATGAAAATGTAACCATTCACTTCAATAAAAAATGCAAAAAAGTAGACATCGAAAATACAATTGCTTACTTTAAAGATTATCAAACCAATCAAGAGTTTTCTATAGATGCAACTGTTATTTTTGGTGCAGATGGCGCAGGTTCTTCTTTACGCAAAAGCTATATTTATGAACGTAAATTCCTGTTTAGCTATTCTCAAAATTATCTAAATCATGGTTATAAAGAGTTAGAAATTCCTGCGGATGCAAAAGGGAATCACCAAATCAGTAAAGGACATTTACACATTTGGCCACGTGGCGATTTTATGCTCATTGCACTACCAAATATGGATGGCAGTTTTACAGTAACCCTATTTTTAAGTTATGATGAAGGCGAATATAATTTTAATAATTTAACTTCCGAAGAGAAAATTACCCAGTTTTTCGAACAAGAATTTCCAGATGCTTTGGCACTGATACCAAATATAAAAGAAGAGTTTATCAAAAATCCAACAGGACCTTTAGGAACTATAAAATGTAGTCCTTGGAGCTATCAAAATAAAACCTTATTAATTGGGGATGCATCACATGCAATTGTGCCTTTTTACGGACAAGGAATGAATGCTTCTTTTGAAGATGTTTTTGTGTTAGATGAAATACTCTGTCATTTCGACCAACGTGGAGAAATCTATAATTGGGAAACTGTTTTTAAAGCCTATCAAAAAGCAAGAAAAAAAGACACAGATGCCATTGCAGATTTAGCAATTGACAATTTTCATGAGATGAAAGACCATGTTGCAAATCCGTTATTTAAAGAAAAAAGAAAGATAGAAATGGACTTAGAAAAAACGTTTCCAACCCAATATGCATCTAAATATTCGTTGGTTACTTTTAATGAGAATATTGGTTATAATGAAGCAATGAACAAAGGTAGAGCACAAGATAAAGCTTTACTAAATTTAATTGCAGATAAAGAAGTAAACACGCATTTAAACATGACTGAGCAAGAGCTAAAAGTTATTTTAGAAAAGGTAAAAGTAGAGACAGAAGAAATTCTAAGAGAAGATAAAATTGCAGGTTTGTAAAATTTTTAGAAGCTATTTCCTGCTTTCCACTATATCTTTTTGCAGAAAAAGCAAAAAGGATGTCGTTTCAATCAGGGCTAAACCTGTTTGGCAAATTAACTGATTAAGGGAAGCAAA
>NZ_CBFHJT010000118.1:0-3315 GCF_965656025.1 Polaribacter sp. | reverse complement strand
AGGATTGCTTAAATCTGGAAATAAAATAAAACACATAATTCCTGGTAAAATAAACAGAGGAACATCAATGATTTTTAACCAACCTGTAAAATTTGCGCCTAACTGACCTTGTTTTATATTTTTAGCCCCTAGAACAGACTGTACCATAGATTGGTCTGTACACCAAAACCAAACTCCCATAATTGGATAACCTAATAAAATTGCTATCCATGGATAATTTGCATCATCAGAAGGCATGAAAAGATTCCAATAGTTTGATGGTGTTTTTTCTATAATTCCGCTTACTCCACCTACTTTATCTAAACCTACCCACATTAGTGCAAATGATACAATAATTAGTAAAACCATTTGTATTACGTTGGTATATGCAATTGTTTTAAGACCACCAGCCATGGTAAAAAAACCTGCAATAAGTAACAATATTACTACAGACAACCACATTGGTAAGTTTAAAATTTGCTGAATTAATATTCCGCCAGCAAATAAAGTTAAAGATAACCAGCTTAATAAAACAGTAACAATAGTATACCAAGCCAAAATATTTTGAGTGGAATTACCAAAGCGTTTCCCCATAAATTCGGGTAATGTTTGCACTCTGGCTCCTAAATATCTTGGTGCAAAAACAACCGCTAAAAGAAAGATAAATATAAATGCATACCAAGAAAAATTACCTGCAACAATTCCTGTTGTGTAACCTATACTTGCAGAAGCAATTAACATAGATGGGCCTACATTTGTACCCCACATATTAAAACCGATACTTGTCCAGTTTAAAGAATTACCCGCTAAAAAGTAATTTTCATCTGCGGGTCTTTTATTTCTAATACTTATCCAAGCACCTATTGCTATTAATACTAAAAGATAAATCCCTACAACTGCAAAATCTAGGACATCTAATTGGTCGTATATATTCATTATTTAGTCGATTGTTTTTAAAGCTATTTTTAAACAGTTTGTGCGTTAATATTTTTACCTTCTTTTATAAATGGTTCTGCCCAATATAATGGTTCTCCAGTACTTTTTAAAATAGGTTCTGCTGAATATTGAATTAATAATACGCGTCTTGACTTATCAGTTTTGTTAGAACCACTTCTATGGAAGCATGTGCTTGAAAATAAAGCAACATCACCTGCATTTAATATGGCAGGAACTCCTGGGTTATCTCCAAAATATCCAATTTTATCATTTGTACCTTCTTGTAACACATGATCTATTCTATCTTTTACACCAGCATCTTTGTATGGTAGTAAATAAACTGTACCATTTTCTTCTGTTACATCGTCTAAAGGACACCAAATTGACAAATATGGTTTGTGGTCAAAATCTAAATATCCAGAATCTTGATGCCATGAAAAAGTCATCCCTTTGTCTGCTGCTTTTACCACATATTGTTCTAAAAACAAAAAAACCTCATCACCTAATATTTTTCTGGTAATTTGTTCCATTTCTTTCCCAAAAATCAGGTCTTGCATGGTTTCACTATCTTTATAACGTAAAGCTATAAAGTAACGTTTTCCTTTATGATTGATTTCATCTACCTCCACACCTTTTCTATCCATTTCATCATCTTTTTCTTTAATAAAACGTTGGCATTCTCCTCTTAATCTTTCTATAAGTTCTTTTGAAATTACATTTTTTAGAATGCAAAAACCGTCTTCTTTAAACTGATGCAACTGCTCGTTAGATATTACTGTACTCATTATTATAATTTTTAATGTTATTTGCTATTTTTATTGCCTACTCTATAAAATCTAAATGCTTCCAAATTCCTTGAAAGCTTTTATCAATTTTTATATGCATTGTTTTTTTCATATCCATTTCATCTGTACAATTTACGGCTTCTGGATACAAAGGAAGTACTGTATTTTGTTTTATCCACACTGGCATATCTTGCATTGGTGCTTCAAAAGAATTTAACCATTGTTGCCCTTTAAAATACTCACCAGTAAAAAAATTAATCCAATTTCCTTCAGGTAAATATACGTCTCTTTTGTTTTCTGAATTCATCATTGGAGCCACTAAAAAATCATCTCCAAAATAATATTGGTCATCTAAATGCCAACACATTTTATCATCTTGATGATGCATTAATAAAGCTCTTAAAACAGGAAAACCTGTAGATGTAGTTTTTTCTCCTTGAGCAATAATATATGGTAATAATGCATAACGTAATTTCCACCATTTTCTAATGGTAGTTTCTATTTTTGGGTAATAATAAGGTTCTCTTTTTGAGGTTCCATGATAACGAATATGAGAAGTAAAAACACCAAATTGCGTCCATCTTACATACAAATCATCAGGAATTATAGAGTTCATAAAATTAGGTACACCATGAAAACCAGGTACATCATGACTCCAAAAACCAAAACCAGATAATCCTAAATGTAGGCCACCTTTTAAGGAACCCGCCATTCCATCCCAAGAAGCAGCTGCATCACCACCCCAATGAATGGGATAACGCTGGCAACCTGCCCAACCTGCTCTGGCCCAAATAACACCTTCTTCTGTTACTTCTTCAGTAACTTCAAATGCTGCTTTTTGATACAATAACGCATATAAATTATTTAGAAATTCTGGAGCCATATTTTGGTAATCTGCATCTAAATGAATTTCTTCTCCAAAATCGGTTTTTATACAAGCAACTCCCATTTCTAGCAATTTTCGCAATAAATTTTTATACCATTCTACAGCATTGGGATTTGTAAAATCTATAGTGCCTGCATAATCTAATGTACTAAAATTTGAACCACCCTTTATAGAATGGCCATTTAATGCTCCTATATAATTTTCATTTTTAGCTTCTTCATACTGCTCTGCTTTTTCAGAGATGTATGGCATTTGCCAAAGACTTACTCTATATCCTTTGTTTTTTAAGTTGGATACAAACCTTTCTGGATTTGGAAACCTTTCTGAATTAAATTTCCACTCGCATAACCAATCCGTTTTAAACCAACCCGTATCTAAATGAATTACATCGCAAGGAAAATCTTCTTTTCTTAATCGGTCACATATTTCATTTACCTCATCTTCAGAGAAATAAGTCATTTTACTCATCCAAACTCCAAAACTCCAAATAGGTGGTACAACAGGAAAACCTGTAATTTTTTTATATTGATAAATTATTTTTTCTGGAGTATCTTCTCCTATCAAAAAAATATCTAACACTGGCTCTTCTACTAGTAATTGCACAGATCTTGTAGAAAAATCTGCCATAGAAAATTTACAATAAGATGATGTATGTAAAAACATTCCATACATTTCACTAGACAAGTAGAAAGGGATATTTTTATATGTTCTTTTATTGTTTACTCCTTG
>NZ_CBFHJT010000117.1:0-3384 GCF_965656025.1 Polaribacter sp. | reverse complement strand
CCTTTGGTAAAAATGTTTCCTGTTGGTTTGGGCTTAAAAATCTTATTTGTAAGTGCCGTTTTTATGGTTTTAGTTTTTGGGTTGATGGTGCTAACTTTTCATCAAAAAAAATCTTTTTGGACCCAAAAATGGAGTGCTGTTTTAGCAATTATATTTTTTGGAATTGCCACATACAATAGTGGGTTTTCGATAGAGAACAAAAAACCAAATAGTATTGTGTACATTCAAAATTCTGATGATAAAACCGCCTATTTTGGCACTTATAATACTACGTTAGACAGTTATACAGAACAAGTTTTTAAGGGCGATTTTACAAAAGGTAGCATACAAAACGCAGAAACTAAAAGTAAATACAATACACGTTTTACCTATCATAAAAAAACAACTTTTAAAAATATTACTTCGTCTGAAATTATTACAGAAATAGATACCATAATTGGTAAAAAAAGGTTTGTAGAATTAATGGTTTTACCTAATAGAAAAATTAATAAGTTCGAATTTATTACCAAAAACAAACTGACTTTACAACAATTTAAAGTAAATGATGTTTTAGTGAATAATGGTAAAAAATACCATTTAAAAAGTGGTACTTTTTTGGTGTATCATTTAGCAAATGTAGACCAAGAACTCACACTTTCGTTTGCTATAAATATGGATGAAAAGTTAGATCTAATTTTAAATGAAATTTCTTACGATTTATTATCTAACGAAAACTTTAATATAAAACCAAGAACTGAAGCGATGATACCCATGCCTTTTGTAACCAATGATGCTATTATTATTTCTAAAAAACTAAAGTTATAAAAGCAAAAAAGCATTCTAACAAAAATTAGAATGCTTTTTTAAAGTTGTTTTAAACGTTTTTACTCTATTTCAGAAACACGCATTGTATTTACCATACCTTGTGCTTCTACTGGCATAGAAGTAAGGTTAATCATTAAATCTCCTTCTTTTACGTAACCTTGTTCTTTAGATAGTTTATTAATATCTACAACAGTATCATCTGTGCTTAAATGTTTATCGTAATAAAAAGCTCTAACACCCCAAAGTAAGTTTAGTTTTCCTAAAATTCTTTTTTCTGATGAAAATGCTAATATTTTAGCTTGTGGTCTCCATGCAGAAATTTGAAAAGCTGTATATCCACTTCTTGTTAAGGTAGAAATTGCTTTTGCATCAATATCATTGGCCATTAATGCTGCATGATGACAAACTGATTTTGTAATAAATCTATTGGTTCTAATGTGTGGTGCTTCATGTGGTACTTTTATCATTCTAGAGTTTTCTACACTAGCAATAATTTCTGCCATTTTTTGAATTACTCTAACTGGGTGTTTCCCAACCGAAGTTTCGCCAGAAAGCATTACTGCATCTGCACCATCCATAATAGAATTGGCAACATCATTTACCTCTGCTCTCGTTGGTACAGAGTTATCAATCATGGTTTCCATCATTTGTGTTGCAATGATTACGGGTATTCTTGCTCTTTTTGCACGTCTCACTAATTTTTTCTGAATTAATGGTACGTCTTGCATAGGTATTTCTACACCTAAATCTCCACGTGCAACCATTAAACCATCACAATAAGGTATTAAAGAGTCTAAGTTTTTAACAGCTTCTGGCTTTTCTATTTTTGCAATTACAGGTACTCTATAATCTGAATGTTGGTCAATTAAATCGCGTAACATTCTTAAATCTTCTGGAGTTCTTACAAAAGATAAAGCCATCCAGTCTACTTCTAAACTTAGAGCAAAAACAGCGTCTTCCATATCTTTTTCTGTAAGTGCTGGTAAAGAAATTGCTGTGTTTGGTAAGTTTACTCCTTTTTTAGATTTTAAAGGGCCACCTACTATGGTTTTTACTACTACTTCTTTGTCTTTGTCTGTAGAAACTACTTCAAATAATAATTTCCCATCGTCTACCAAAATTTGTTCTCCTGCTTTTACATCTTTAGGAAAACGTTGGTAGGTCATAAAAGCTTTTTCTTTGGTTCCTATACATTTTTCTGTTGTAAAGGTAAAGGTGTCTCCATCGTTTAAAACTACACCATCTTCCATTACTCCAACACGTAGTTTTGGGCCTTGTAAATCTGCTAAAATAGCTACATTAAAACCATTTTCTTCATTGACCTCTCTAATCATTTTTACAGTTTCTCTTACATTATCATATTCTGCATGAGAAAAATTTATTCTAAACACGTTTACACCTTCTTTGGCTAAATTGGTTAGAATTTCTTTGGAGCCTGTTGCTGGTCCTAATGTTGCAACTATTTTTGTTTTTTTATAATCTGCCATATTAAAATATTAAAAAGTCTTTAGACTTTAGTGTGTTTTTGTCTATTGAATAAGAGGTTATTACTTGTTCTATTTTTTTTATTCTTTGCACAATATTTAAAATATATTGTGGTGCTAATTCTCCAGAAATTTTAATAAAATAATCTACTTTCTTTTTTTCTGGAATTAAATATGTTTTTGTTTCTGTTGATAATAATAATTCGTTGGATGCCGTTTTGTTTTCTTTTTTAAAGCTATTTGCAATTAAAAACCACTCAAAATCATATTTTTTGTGTAAAAAATTAAATATAGAAAAAGAAAGTTTGTTTTTATTGTTTTCAAACTCTAAATCTTTTTTAGATTTAGCAAAACGAGTATCTAAGTTTTTATTTAATAAATATGCAAGTCTATAGTCTTCTAAAGCTGTATGAATACCAATTAAGGCGTATTCTTCTTCACAAAATTCTTCTAAACCTAAAGCATGTATTTGCATAAATAGTAAATGTACTTATAGTTTTTAATCTGGCTAAATTACTAATTGTTTGTGGATTTTCTTAGTTAATTCAACGAAAACGTTATCGCTTTAATCTAAAGAAATTTGATTTTGAAACGCAAAATAGACTCTTTTAGAGGCTTGTTCTTCTGCCTTTTTCTTAGAAGTGGCTCTACCTTTGGCTATTTGCTCACCATCTATACTAACCTTTACGCTAAAATGTTTCACAGGTTCATTACCAGAATCTTCATACGTATCAAAATTATAATTTTTCTTTTGTTTTTGACACCATTCTATAATTAATCCTTTGTAACTGGTAATTTTACCTTCTAGTTTTTCGATATCTACATAAGGTACAATTACATTTTGGTAGATGAATTTTTGACAAAAATTATATCCTTTGTCTAAATAAATAGCTCCAATTAAAGCTTCAAAAATGTTTCCATGTATATTGTCGCCAACATTAGTTTGATCTATATTACTTTTTACAAATTTAATTAGGTTTAAGTCTTTTCCTAATTCGTTTAAATGTTCTCTACTAACGATTTTAGACCGCATTTGGGTTAAGTAACCTTCTGAACCTTCTGGCACTTTTTTGTACAAATAAGCTGCAATTACAGA
>NZ_CBFHJT010000116.1:0-3393 GCF_965656025.1 Polaribacter sp. | reverse complement strand
CTTTTTTTAACAATATGGATTTTTCTAACAACGCTCTTAAAAACTCGTCTTTTCTAGTTGATAGAATTACAGATTATGTGTTCTACGTAAATTATGCTGATGATGCAGAAGCACAACAAAAAATTTATAAAACCTCTGCAGAAAAAGTATTTTCTAAAATTGATGACCCAATATTTAAAAAAGATGTAATAGAGTTTTTAATTGGCCAATTTGAACAAAATAGGAATATAGAAATGGTAGATTATTTGTTTAAAAATTATTATGATAAACTACCCGAAACACTACAAAACAAAAAGTTTAAAGAAGAAAAATTAACTCTTTTGGCTACAGAAATTGGCAGAGTAGCTCCCAATTTTTCTTGGAATGAAAACGGAAAAAAACGAGAGTTAGCTACTTTAAATGATGCCGAAAATTATGTGTTAGTTTTTTGGAGTACAAGTTGCTCTCATTGTTTAAAAGAAATACCTGTTTTGCATAAATTTTTACAAGATAAAAAAAACATAAAAGTAGTGGCTTTTTCTATGGAAACAAATGATTTTGGTTGGAAAAGCATGAAAGTAAACCTACCAAATTGGCATCATGTTTTAGGTTTAAATAAATGGGAAAATAAAACCGCAAGAATTTACAATATTAATGCAACACCCACCTATTTTGTGTTAGATAAAAATAAAAAAATTATTGCCAAACCAGAAGAGTTAAAAGATTTAGAAGCTTTTGTAAGCAAGCTTTAGAAATACAAAAAAGCATCTTTTAGGTGTTCTATTTTTGTATTGTTTTGCTGATGCACAATTGCAATAATATCAAACCTTACCTCTACATCTAAATCTTTTTGAGTAACATAATAATCTATTGCACTCACCATTAGTTTAATTTTTTTGGGTTTTACAGCATCTTGTGGTGCTTCAAAGAAATTGGTTGATCTTGTTTTTACTTCTACAGCTACCAAAGTGTCTTTTTTTAAAGCAATAATATCTACTTCAGCTTTTAAATAACGATAGTTTTTTTCTAAGATTTTGTAATCATGTTTTAATAAAAAATCAATCGCTAGCTGTTCTCCTTTTTTACCAAGTTCGTTATGTTGCGCCATTGTGTGAATTTACAAATTATTGTTTACTTTTAGACTTTATGAATTTTTAAACATTAATCCAATATTTAGAGTTTTTAAAAACAGAATGTTTGAAGCATTCTAATGATCGGTTTTTAGATGAAAATGAATTACAGCTATTTAAACTAGAACTTAATAAATTTTTAGGGATAATATCGAAATCTAAATTTGATAAACCAATTAAAGATAAACTTAACAAACTAAATTTTGACCTTACTTTACCAAAGTTTAAAGGTTTTAATTTAATTGCTTATTTATTGAATGACCATTGGAATAATGATAGAAATATTGGGGAATTAATGTCTAAAAAATTGGTAATTATTTCCGAAGAAATAGAACATCTAATTCTTGAACTTAAAAATAACTACTAATTAATGAATTTCCCTTTTGGTTTTGGGCAAAAAAGCTCCTTACTTTTAATTTTCTTTTTCCACGGAATTGTATTCTCCTTTCTATTATTGAGAAAAGGAATTTTATACAACAACAAATCCTCAAAATGGTTAAGCTTTTTACTGTTTTTATGTGCCATGTATATTTCGCCTTATATGTTGGGTTATGCAGGTTGGTATTCAATTATTTATACAAGAGAAATTCTATACTTTGTACCTTTTATGCAAGTTTTATTAATTGGACCAGTAATTTATTTCTACACAAAAAGTTTATTAAATCCAGCTTTTAAAATCACTAAAAAAAACAGGTATCACTTTATTCCGGCTATTTTATATCTAATTTATAGCTTCATCATTTTTATTACTGATAAATTAATTTTAGACGAATTTTATTTTTATGCAGATGGTCGTGATAAAGATTTGGCAAACTGGTATCAATTTACTGGGGTAATTTCAATGATAATTTATTTAATTTTAAGTTTAAAGCATTATTCTACATATAAAAAGTTAGTTTTTAACAAAGTAAGTTTTGCAGATTCTATTTTGTTTCAATGGATTCAAAACTTTCTCATCGCATTTTTAGCAATTATTATTTTAAGAGTTTTGTTGTTTGTTTTAAATCCTGAATGGGGCGAATTTGGTAGTCAGTTTTGGCATTATATTGTATTTTCTATTGTCGTATTTTACATTTCTATAAATGGATATGCAAATGCAGTGAAAATGTCTTTTTTAAGTGATGTAAATACAGAAACTGTCAACGTATTTTCTGAACTAGAAGTCTCAGAAAAACCAAAAGAAGAGGAAATAAATAAAGAGGAAATAGAAAACTGGAAAACAAAAATTCTATATTTATTAGAAGTTGATAAAATCTACGAAAACCCAAAACTCACACTTACTGATGTTTCAAAATTGTTAGAAACCAATACCAAAACTGTTTCCAATAGTATCAATTCAGGATTTGAGATGAATTTTAACGACTTCATCAACCATTACAGAATTGAAGCTGTAAAAGAAAAATTGAAAAACGGTGATCATAAAAAATCTACTTTATTAGGTATTGCTTTTGACTGTGGATTTAATAGTAAAGCGACTTTCAACAGAGCTTTTAAAAAAAGCACGTCATTATCACCTAAAGCTTTTTTACAAAAATTAGGATAAAAATTCGTCTCAAATCAAGATTTGAAGCGATTGTACTTCCTTTATCCTTGATCTTTGTATCAAAATAAAATTATACTTATGAAAATATATATTTCTATTATTATACTTTTTTCTACAACTATTCTATTTTCTCAAGAAAATGAATTATCGAAAATCGATTCGATTTTAAATGCTAAAGTAAAACTAAATGAACCAGGAATTGCTGTTGGAATTATTAAAGAAGGAAACGTTATTTATGAGAAATATTTAGGTTTATCTAATCTACAACATCAAGTAAAATTTGATAAAAAAACAAGGTCTAACATTGCTTCTACTGCCAAACAATTTACAGCATTAATGATTTTAGATTTGAAACTCAATAAAAAATTGAGTTTAGAAGATGATATTAGAAAATACCTGCCAAAAGTATACAAGAATGTAGCTCAAAAGATTAAAGTGAGACATCTTTTAAATCATACAAGTGGCGTTCGGGATTACGTAGAATTATTAGATTTGGAAGGAGATGTTTGGTGGCAAAGATTTGGACTTGACAATGAAGATATTTTAGAGTTAATACAAAATCAAGAAGAATTAGGTTTTAAACCGGGCACTCATTACAGCTACAGTAACACCAACTATATTTTACTCACTAAAATTATTGAAGAAATATCTGGTAAAAATTTTAATGAATATTCTAAAATCTTCTTTGAAAATTTAGGAATGAAAGAAACCTCTTTCGTAGAAAAGTACATGAGTGTAATT
>NZ_CBFHJT010000115.1:0-3495 GCF_965656025.1 Polaribacter sp. | reverse complement strand
AATCCATTACAAAAAATAGATTGGACTAAAACAGAAAACAACACAGACACGTTAATTAAATTATCTAACGGTCTGTTACAATAAATGAAACTTAAAAACAATAAAGTTGAGTAGTAATCACTTACAATTTAAAATTTTTACAATCTACAGAAAGCAATGTTTTATAATACTAGCTTTCTGTTTTTGCATTTCTCACATTTTTTCTCAGCAAAAATTTCCAGATATTGTTAAGAATAAAAATGGAGGTATTTCTTATGCTGCAGATAATTTAGGTAATCAAATTCCAGATTTTTCATACGCTGGTTATCAAGCTTCAGAAGTCGCAATTCCACAAGTTGAAGCAAAAATATTTTTACCAAAACAAGATACAGACGCTACTCAAAATATACAAGCAGCAATTAATTATGTGAGTAATTTAAAACCAAATGATGCTGGCTTTAGAGGAGCAGTTTTATTAGATGAAGGAACTTTTAAAATTAAAGGAACTTTATTTATAAAAAAATCTGGTATTGTTTTAAGAGGTAATGGAAATAATAAAACGATCCTTTTAGGAACAGGTTTTAAACGCGAAGCTATTATTAGTGTTTTGGGTAAAAATGATAAAAAAGATAAAGATATACTTAGTTTTAGTACGAATTACACGCCATTAGGCAGTCAGAAAATTCAATTAGAAGATGCTTCAAAATTAAAAGTTTCTGATGATATAATAATTCAAAAACCATTAACTCAAAAGCTAATAGATACCTTACAAATGAATGATTTTGGAGGAGAAACGGGTTGGATTGGTTGGAAAACTAGAGATTGGGATATCAGATGGAACAGAGTTGTTACAAGCATAAAAGGCAATGAAGTAACTTTAAATGCACCATTAACAATGGCTTTAGATGATAATTTTGGGAAAGCGAAAGTCATCAAATACTCATGGGAAGGAAGAATAGAGCAAATTGGTATAGAAAACTTAAGTATTTCATCAACTTTTGATAAAAAAAATACAAAAGACGAGTTACACAGATGGTTTGGAATTACAATGCAAAATGTAAAAAATGCGTGGGTTCGTCAAATCCATTTTAAACATTTAGCAGGTAGCGCAGTTTCTTTATTAAAAACGGCACAACAAATTACTATAGAAGATTGTATTGCAACAGCGCCTATCTCTGAAATCGCAGCGTTTAGACGTCACACATTTTATACAGAAGGAGAACAAACATTGTTTCAAAGATGTTATTCAGAATATGGTTATCACGATTTTGCAGTTGGTGGTTATGCAACAACAGGTCCAAATGCTTTTGTGCAGTGCGAATCGTATTTGCCTTATAACAAAAGTGGAGTTATTGGTAGTTGGGCTACAGGTGTTTTACTCGATATTGTAAATGTTGATGGGAATGCTTTAGGTTATGCAAATAGAGAACAAGAAGGAAGAGGTGCAGGATGGTCTGCAGCCAACAGTGTAATTTGGGAATCTTCTGCTTCAAAAATAGAAAATTACAGTCCGCCAACAGCACAAAATTGGGCATTTGGTGTTTGGGGAGGTGTAATGACTGGTAATGGAATATGGAAAGATGTAAACAATCATATATTTCCAAGAAGTTTATTTTACGCTCAGTTAAAAAATAGATTAGGCAAGCTTCCTGTAAATCCTTACGTTTTTCCTTTGGGTTCACAACCCACATCAAGTCCAACAATAGCACAAGCAGCAAAATTAAATGAAGAGGCTTCACAACCTGCAAAAACATTAAAAGAATGGATTGTAGAAATTTCAGAAAAAAATAGAATTTCTGCAGAAGCTAAAAATATACCAGCTATTAAAGATGTAAAAAATGTAACTTTTTTAGAAGATGATAAAAAAAGTACAACAAAAATTAAAATTAAAAATGGTTGGTTAACTTTTGATGAAAAGGTGATTACAGGAAAAGTTGCAAATGTACAATGGTGGAGAGGAAGTTTAAAAAATCATGAAATTAAAAATTCTTCTGAACATGTTACTAGATTTGTTCCAGGAAGAAAAGGAAAAGGTTTTACAGATGATTTAGAGGAAGTTGTAAACAATTTTTCAGAGAAGAATATTGTTGCTTTAGAACATAATTATGGTTTGTGGTATGAAAGAAGAATGGATGATCATGAAAGAACACGAAGAATAGATACAGATGTTTGGGCACCTTTTTACGAACAACCTTTTGCAAGAAGTGGCCAAGGTTTAGCTTGGGATCAATTAAGCAAATACGATTTAACAAAATACAATGATTGGTATTGGTACCGTTTATCTCGTTTTTCTGATTTGGCGGAATCTAAAGGTCAAATATTAATTAATCAACAATACTTTCAACATAATATTTTAGAAGCTGGTGCACATTGGTCTAGTTCTCCTTGGCGCTCTGCAAATAATATTAACAATACAGGTTTTCCAGAGCCAGTGCCTTATGCAGGTGATAAACGTATTTTTATGGCAGATCAATTTTATGACTTGTCTCATAAAAATAGAAAAGAATTACATCAACAATTTATCAGAAAATCTTTACATAATTTTAAAGATAATAGTAATGTAATTCAACTTACAAGTGCAGAATATACAGGTCCTCTTCATTTTATGGAATTTTGGTTAGATGAAGTTAAAAAATGGAAAACTGAAACTTCTGGAGCAGGAATAATTGGTTTAAGTGCTACTAAAGATGTTCAGGATGCCATTTTAAATGATTCTAAAAGATCAAAAACTGTTGATTTAATTCATATTCGTTATTGGCATTACAGAGAGGATGGATCCGCTTACGCACCAGAAGGAGGAAAAAATTTAGCTCCAAGACAGCATGCTCGTAAAATGAAAACAGGCAAAGAAACCGAAGCACAAATTTATAGAGCTGTTAGAGAATATCGAGAAACTTATCCAGAGAAAGCAGTTTTGTATGCTACATATGCAGCACCAAGGTTTGGTTGGGCAACATTTATGGCAGGTGGTTCTTTGGCTCCAATTCCAAAAATAGAAATCACAGATTTTTATAAACATTTAGTAGATACGAAAGTATCACCAAAACAAAATTATAAAAGTGATTATTGGGCATTAGAAAATTTTGGAAAATCATATTTGTATTATTTAGTAAAAACAAATACTGTGAATTTAGATTTAACGAAATATAAAGGAAAGTATAATGTTTTTTGGATTGATACAAAAAATGGTGAAGTAGTATCAAAAGATATGATTAGAGGGCAAAGAAACCATAAGTTAACAAACCCAACAAATAAAAAAGTAGCAGTATTTGTAGTAAAAAAATAAACGTTTTAAAGATGATAAACCATAAAAATATTTTTAAATTTCTTAGCATTATAGCTTTTGTATGTGTAATCGTTTCTTGTAAAGAATCGAAAAAGGAATCGAAAAGAGAAACAATTGAAGGCATTCAAAAATTGCAAGTTTCTGAAAATGATCATTATTTTCAAACAGAAGATGGTAAACCTTTCTTTTGGTTAGGAGATACAGGTTGGTTGACTTTTAAAAAATTAAAC
>NZ_CBFHJT010000114.1:0-3621 GCF_965656025.1 Polaribacter sp. | reverse complement strand
TTTCATTAGTTTAGTAGCAACTTCGTCAATCATCCATTCTTGTTTATTCCAAGTTGTAGTTGCATCAAATAAATTTTGACCATCATGCATGTATAACACTGCATATTTTTTGTTTTCTGAATAGTTTTCTGGCAACCAAACATCTACTGGTCTTGGAGTTATTAATTTTGACGGAAAACTATCTACTCGAATGATTTTACCACCTGCTAAAACTGCTTTTTCTAAAATATTTGCAGAAATAGTAGCGAATTTATCTACATCGGTTTTAGTTTCTTGTTTTTGAGTTTTACAAGAAAGTGTAATAAAAGTCAGTACTAAGAATAAAATTTTCTTCATTTACCATATTTTTATGTCCTTTTATTTAAGTTAAAAGTGACTGATTAATCAAGTTTTGTAGTTAAAGTGATATTACCTCTTTCTTTCAATTGAATTTCATCTCCCCAAATAAATTCTTCATTTGAAATAATGTTTTTTACTGTTTTTCCTTCTAAACCAATCTCTTTATATCTTTTTAAATCGATAGTAATTGGTTTGTTATTTTTATTGATAATGTTTACAACCACCTCATCTTTTACTATTCTAAACAAAAAATAAGTACCCATAAATGGTGCAAAATGAATAGTTTTTCCATCATGAATTGCTTTTGAGTTTTTACGATAGTTCAAAAACTTTTTTAAGAATAATTGCATATTTTTTTGTGACTCTTGTAGGCCTTCACCAGTAAACGCATTGATTTTATCTCCTTTAAAACCTCCTGGAAAATCGGTACGAATTAAACCATGGTCTCCTGGTTTTTTAAAATCATCCATTAAAATTTCTGTACCATAATAAATTTGCGGAATTCTTGGCAATGTTAAATATACTGATAATGCCATTTTTGTGTTAGGAATATCTCCATTTAACTGAGTAAAAATTCTACTCATATCATGATTATCTGGAAAAATTAAAATATCTTTTGGTTTTGCGTAATGAAAATCGTTTGCCAAACCTTCATACAATTTTGTTAAACCTGTATCCCAAGATTCTTTTTCAGTTAATGCTTCTACTACTTTTCTTTGCATGGCAAAATCCATAGTAGATGTTAAGTTAGATTCATAACCATCTTTATTATTAGCTCCTTTTTGCCAATAACCAATTAATAGAGGATTGTAACTCCACTCTTCTCCAACAATCGAAAAATTAGGATATTCGTTCATTATGGCTCCTGCCCAATCACTCATAAAATCTTTGTCTGGATAAGGATAGGTGTCTTGTCTAATTCCACTTAAACCAATAGTTTCTATCCACCAAATACTATTTTGAATGATATACTTTGCCATAAATGGATTTTTCTGATTCAAATCTGGCATTGTAGACACAAACCAACCATCTGAGTTTTGTTTTTTATCTATTTTTGAGGCGTAGGTATCTTGATTTGTTGTTCTTCTGTGATTTGAAGTAATTAAATCTCCCTTATTTTCAAAATTTTCTTGATAATTTACCCAATCTTCAAAAGGCAAATCTTTCATCCACCAATGTTCACTTCCACAATGATTGGCTACTTGATCCATTATTAATTTGATGCCTTTTTTTCTGGATTTATCAGCCAATTCTCTGTAATCTGCTAAAGTTCCAAATCGTGGATCTATTTCGTACAAATCTGTAATTGCATACCCATGATAAGATTGTCTGGGCATGTCGTTAGTTAATAATGGGCAAGACCAAATTGCTGTAAAACCCATATCATTTATATAATCTAAATGATTGATAATTCCTTTAATATCTCCGCCATGTCTAGCATAATCATCATTTCTGTTGATTTTGTTTTCTTTTAGGAATTGAACATTTTCTTCTGATTCATTTGCTTTAGAAGTTTTAAAGCCTGTATCATTAGAGGTGTCTGCATTCGCAAATCTATCTGGTGTTATTAAATACAAAACATCTGAACTATCAAACCCAATATAGTTTTCAGGTTCTTTTTCTCTTGACTTTAGCTCGTAAGTATGTACTTTATCCTTTTTATTTTCTGAAGAAAAAACAATATCAAATTTTCCAGGTTTTGTAGTTTTATCAATTTGTAAATCAATAAACAAGTAATTTTTACTTTTTGCTTTATTTACTTTAATTATCGAAATTCCTTCATAAGAAATAGAAGGTGTAAAACTACCAATATTTGGCTCTTTTACTAATAATTGTAATGATGTATCTTTAAAACCTATAAACCAATTAGGTGGTTCTACACGTTCTAAAGAACTATTGGTAATAGAAACTTCAGAAACATTTTTTTGAATTTTTTCATTTTTACACGAAAAAATAAAAATAATTGATAATGAAAATAAAATGTTTCTGAAGAGTTTCATTTGTTATTAATTTAAACTGTTACTAAATTGTCTGGAGAAACTGTTACCAATTCTCCATTTACTAAAATATTGATTTCGTTTTTTCCATCAATTTTAAAATGTGTGTCTTTCTGAGTAACATTAATAGTTAAAATTTGATTTCTAAAATTCACTTTAAACGAGTAAGATTTCCATTCTTTTGGAATCTTTGGAGCAAAGGAAAGTGTATTATTTACAACTCTCATACCACCAAAACCTTCAACAATACTCATCCAAGTTCCTGCCATTGAAGTAGTATGTAAACCTTCTTCTACTTCGTGATTGTAATCATCTAAATCTAAACGAGATGTTCTTAAGTAAAACGTATAGGCTTGCTCCATTCTATTTAACTTTGCAGCTTGAATGCTATGTACACAAGGTGAAAGTGAGCTTTCATGTACTGTAAATGGCTCGTAAAAATCGAAATGACGTTCTAATTCTTCCGTAGAAAAATGATCTTCGAACATATAAAAACCTTGCAAAGTATCTGCTTGTTTAATGTAAGGAGAACGTAAAATTCTATCCCAACTCCATTTCTGGTTGATAGGCCTTTGACTTTTATCTAAATCTGCAACTGTAATTAATTCTTTGTCTAAAAATCCATCTTGTTGTAAATAAATATTGTGTTCCTCAGAGTATGGAAAATACATGTTATCTGCAACTTTTTTCCAACCCATTAATTCATCCTCAGTAATACCAACTTTTTCTTTAATTCTTATAAAGTCTGAGATATGATCATTTTTAACAATATCAATATTTTCTAAGGCATATTCTATACACCATTTGGCTATATAATTGGTATAAAAATTATTATTGATATTATTTTCATACTCATTTGGCCCAGTAACGCCCAACATTACATATTTATTTTTAGCTGTTGAAAAATTAACTCTTTGGTGCCAGAAACGAGCAATTCCTATTAAAACCTCTAATCCTTTTTCTGGAATGTAAGAATAATCATTTGTAAATCTGTGATAATTATAAATGGCAAAAGCGATTGCCCCATTTCTATGAATTTCTTGAAATGTAATTTCCCATTCATTATGACATTCTTCACCATTCATGGTAACCATTGGGTACAATGCTGCTCCGTTTTTAAAGCCTAATTTTGCAGCGTTTTCGATAGCTTTATCTAAATGATTGTATCTGTATTCTAACAAGGTTCTAGCTACAGATTGGTCTTTGGTTGCCATATAAAAAGGAATACAATACGCTTCAGTATCCCAATAAGTACTTCCTCCATATTTTTCGCCAGTAAATCCTT
>NZ_CBFHJT010000113.1:0-3719 GCF_965656025.1 Polaribacter sp. | reverse complement strand
AGTATCAGTTGGTTGTGCACCATTTTGTAACCATTTTACAGCACCATCAACATCTAAGTTAATTTCTGCAGGGTTTACATTTGGATTGTAAGTACCAATTTTTTCTAAGTATTTACCATCTCTTTTTGCACGAGCATCAGCAGCAACAATCCAATAAAATGGCTTGCCCTTTTTTCCGTGTCTTTGTAATCTGATTTTTACAGACATAATTTATTAATTTTTTAAGGTTCTCGACCTTGGTTATTAAAAATCTTACCATCTCGTGGTAAGTGGGCGCAAAAATACAAAACCTTTTTGAATCTAAAACAGTAATTTTCAATATTTTTTTGGCGTTCGAGCGGGCTTTCCACTATATCTTTTTTTTCATATCAAACCTATTTAAGCAACTTATAGATTCATACAAATTTATCATCAAGCAGCAACATCAAACTGATTTATAAAAAAAAGGATGCCGTTTCAATCCCTAACGCAATTAGCAGTTAGCAGTTAGCAGTTAGCAGTTAGCAAAAATGAAAAATTCTTAGTATTTCCAACTTTGATACTTTAAAACTTTTAGACTTTGAAACTTAAAAAAGTAAATGCGTTAACAATCAAAGCATATCAACCAAATAACCTTTTAAATAGCTTTTATATTTGTGATAGATGAAAACCAATACACATCTAAAAATAAGTTATTGAAATTTAAAAATGAAAACGATATTATGAAGTACACAGAAAAAATTTCGAATAAATTAAACGAATTATTAGAAAAAAACTACGATGCAGAAAAGGGCTACATCAATGCTGCAGAAAATGTAGATATTGCTAGTTTGAAAATATTCTTTAAAAACAGAGCTTCAGAAAGAAGTATGTTTGCAAAAGAACTAAGAACAGAAATATTATCTTATGGGCAAATTCCAGAAGATTCTGGTTCTTTTACAGGCGCAGTGCACAGAAATTGGATGTCTTTAAAATCGCTTTTTAGTGCAAAAGATGAAGCAGCTATTTTAGAAGAAGCTTTAAGAGGAGAAAAAGCAAGTTTAGATGAATATAAGGAAATTTTAACCGAAGATGCTTTTGCTCCATCCACAAGAAAAATGCTAGAAAATCAAAAACAACAAATACAAGCTGCAATTAATAGTTTAATGGTAGCAGAAGAATTGGCATAGAAATATTTTTATGTGAATTTAAAAAGTCAATCCTTAATTGGATTGACTTTTTTTTGTTGATAAGTCACAATAAATAATCAGCGAAAAATCATCAATGTTTTTGTAATTTTAACTTCCCAAATCTATCAGCAAAAACACCATTTATGTACTTAATTTTCGATACAGAAACTACAGGTTTACCCAAAAGTTGGAACGCCCCAATTACAGATACAGACAATTGGCCTAGGTGTGTACAAATTGCGTGGCAACTGCATGATAAAATGGGAAATGTTTTAGAACACAACGATTTTTTAATAAAACCAGAAGGTTTTAACATTCCTTTTGATGCAGAAAGAATTCACGGAATTTCTACAGAATTAGCAGCACAAGAAGGTATCCAATTAGACAAAGGCTTGCAATTGTTCAAGGAAGCATTGGGGAAAACAAAATTTATTGTCGGTCAAAATTTAGAATTCGACATAAATATTATGGGTTGCGAATTTCATAGATTAGGAATTGAAAACAACCTGACTTCCCTCCCAGTTTTAGATACCTGTACTGAAAAAACAGCAACAATGTGTCAAATTCCTGGTGGTCGTGGAGGAAAATTTAAACTACCAACATTAACAGAATTACACAATCATTTATTTGGAGTTGGTTTTGGTGAAGCACACAACGCCACTGCAGATGTTGAGGCAACCACACGCTGTTTTTTAGAATTAATTCGTTTAAGAGAATTTACCAAAGAAGAGTTAGACGTAGGTGATGCCTATTTTAAAAATTTCTCTGAGGCTAATCCAAAACCCATTCAGGTAATTGGTTTAAAACACATCAACCTAAAAAAGGAAAGTAATAAAATACGCAAACGTTTAGAAAAATTAAAAGACGTTGAAGACACAAAATCTACATCAGAAGGTTTAGCAGAATTAAAAGATGTAAAATTTGCACATTTACACAATCACACGCAATTTTCAGTTTTACAATCTACCATGCAAATTGGTAACATTGTAAAAGCTGCTGCTGCAGATAATATGCCCGCAATTGCCATGACAGATACTGCAAATATGATGGCCTCTTTTCATTTTGTAAGTGCTATTTTAAATCATAACAAAAGTGCAGAAAATCCTATAAAACCGATTGTTGGTTGCGAATTTAATGTCTGTGAAGATCATAAAAATAAGTCTCAAAAAGACAATGGTTATCAAGTAGTTTTATTAGCAAAAAACAAAAAAGGCTACCATAATTTAGCAAAAATGTCATCCATCGCTTTTGTAGATGGTTTTTACTACGTACCAAGAATTGACAGAGAAATCATCAAAAAATATAAAGAGGATATTATTGTTTTAACCGGTAATTTATATGGTGAAGTTCCTAGTAAAATTTTAAATCTCGGAGAACATCAAGCAGAAGAAGCTTTGCTTTGGTGGAAAGAGCAATTTCAAGACGATTTATATATCGAGCTGATGCGCCACAATCAGCAAGATGAGACGATTGTAAACGAAACTTTACTAAAATTTTCTAAAAAGCACGATATTAAAATTGTAGCCACCAATAATACCTTCTACTTAAATAAAGAAGATGCGAATGCCCACGATATTTTATTATGCGTAAAAGATGGTGAAAAACAAGCTACTCCAAAAGGAAAAGGGCGTGGTTACAGATATGGCTTGCCTAATGAGGAATATTATTTTAAGTCTACAGAAGAAATGAAAACGCTTTTTGCAGACTTGCCAGAAGCTATTATTAATATTCAAGAAATTGTAGATAAAATAGAAATATTTACATTGGCAAGAGACGTTTTATTACCTGCTTTTGATATTCCAGATGAATTTAAAGATGCTAAAGATGACGAAGATGGAGGTAAAAGAGGAGAAAATAATTTCTTAAGACATTTAACGTATGAAGGTGCCAAAAAACGTTATGGAGAAATTACAGAAGCTATTAAAGAACGTTTAGACTTTGAGTTAGAAGTTATCGAAAAAACAGGATATCCTGGTTACTTTTTAATTGTAGAAGATTTTATTAGAGAAGCCAGAAACATGGATGTTGCAGTAGGTCCAGGACGTGGTTCTGCAGCAGGTTCTGTAGTTGCCTATTGCTTGTGGATTACCAATATAGATCCTATTCAATACGATTTACTTTTTGAGCGTTTCTTAAATCCAGAACGTGTTTCTATGCCAGATATCGATATCGATTTTGATGATGAAGGTCGTGGACGTGTTATGGATTATGTAATTGATAAATATGGTGCCAATCAAGTAGCGCAAATTATTACATATGGAACCATGGCTGCAAAATCATCGATTAGAGATACAGCCAGAGTTTTAGATTTACCATTGTTTGAAGCAGATAGAATTGCAAAATTAATTCCTAACATCAAACTAAAAAATATTTTTGGTGATGATGCAAAAAGCAAAGGAAAAGTAGATGGTTTGCGTGCTGAAGAAAAAGAGTTGGTAGAAGAATTGCGCCACATTTCTTTTGGTAACGATTTGGCATCAGAAACTGTAAACAAAGCAACTATTTTAGAGGGTTCTGTTAGAAATACAGGCATACATGCTTGTGGTGTAATTATTACTCCAGGAGATATTA
>NZ_CBFHJT010000112.1:0-3895 GCF_965656025.1 Polaribacter sp. | reverse complement strand
TATCTTTTCCATTAATGTCTAAAACTGCTACTTTCATTATTTCTGAATAGTTATGTAAGAATTTTTGTGACCAGGAATTGCTCCTTTTACAACAAGTAAGTTCTTTTCAGCAACTACTTTTAAAACTCTTAAGTTTTGAACTTTCACTTTTTCACCACCCATTCTTCCGGCCATTCTCATTCCTTTGAATACTCTCGCTGGATATGATGCAGCACCAATAGAACCTGGAGCTCTTAAACGATTGTGTTGCCCGTGAGTGGCTTGACCAACTCCAGCAAAACCATGACGTTTTACAACTCCTTGGAAACCTTTACCTTTAGAAACACCAGATACATCGACAAACTCGCCTTCTTCAAAATGTTCAACTGTAATAGAGTCTCCTAAATTATACTCTTTTTCAAACCCTTGAAATTCAATGACTTTTCTTTTAGCAGTGGTGCCAGCTTTTTTAAAGTGACCGTCTAACGCTTTGTTAGAACTCTTCGCCTTTTTGTCATCGAAACCCAATTGTAACGCATTGTATCCGTCTACCTCTTCGGTTCTGACTTGGGTAACAACGCATGGACCTGCTTCGATTACTGTACAAGGAATGTTCTTCCCGTTTTCATCAAATAAGCTGGTCATTCCAATTTTTCTTCCTATTAACCCAGACATTTAGTTAAAATTTTAGACGAATAGATAAATTTTCCAGCGCGTCTAATTAATATTCTTTTTTTTGAAACATTAGTTTCTAAAATCCTTTGAGTTTCCATCAAAAAAAACAGCGCAAAACAAATTCAACGCTGATTTTGTTTTTCCGTTTTTCCTTTGCGAAACGCTCTGGACATGTTACTATTACTGAAAATTTACTCAGATAATAGCCTAACCCTACTCTATTTCGGGTTGCAAAAGTATTAAAAACTTTCGGTTTAACAAAATTAAACCGAAAGTTATATACTTTTTAGTTTTTAGAGATTCCGAAGCAAGTTCGGAATGTATTCAACTAATAACTTTTCTAATGAAAAGTTTAGTTTCATTACACTTTAATCTCAACTTCAACACCACTTGGTAACTCAAGTTTCATTAAAGCATCAATAGTTTTTGAAGAAGAACTATAAATGTCTAATAACCTTTTGTAAGCAGCTAATTGAAATTGCTCTCTTGACTTTTTATTTACGTGCGGAGAACGCAATACTGTAAATATTTTTTTATGTGTTGGTAAAGGTATTGGCCCATTTACAACTGCACCTGTACTTTTTACCGTCTTTACAATCTTTTCAGCAGATTTATCTACTAAATTGTAATCGTAAGACTTTAATTTTATTCTAATTTTTTGACTCATCTTGTATAATTTAGTAGGTTATCCTTTCGCTTTTGCAATTACATCTTCAGAAACATTAGAAGGAGTTTCCGCGTAATGAGAAAATTCCATAGTAGAAGTTGCTCTACCAGAAGACATTGTTCTTAAAGCAGTTACATAACCAAACATTTCAGATAAAGGAACTAAAGCTTTTACAACTTTTGAACCAGCTCTATCACTCATGTCGTTTACTTGACCTCTTCTTCTATTTAAATCACCAACGATGTCACCCATATTTTCTTCTGGAGTTAACACCTCTAACTTCATTAATGGCTCCATAATTTTAGCTTGAGCTGCTTTTGCTGCCGCTTTAAAACCTAATTTAGCTGCTAACTCAAAAGATAATTGATCTGAATCGACTGCGTGGAAAGAACCGTCTTTTAAAGTAACTTTCATAGAATCCATTTCATAACCTGCTAATGGACCATTTTTCATTGCTTCTTTAAAACCTTTCTCTACAGATGGTACAAATTCTTTTGGTACATTACCACCTTTAATAATAGATTCGAATTGTAAACCTTGAACACCTTCATCTGCAGGCTCCATAGTAAATACGATATCTGCAAATTTACCACGTCCACCAGATTGCTTTTTGTAAACTTCTCTATGATCTGCAGCAGCAGTAATCGCTTCTTTATACTCAACCTGAGGTTGACCTTGATTTACTTCTACTTTAAATTCACGTTTCAAACGGTCTACAATTACATCTAAATGTAATTCTCCCATACCAGATATAATGGTTTGTCCTGAAGCTTCATCAGTTCTAACTGTAAAAGTTGGATCTTCTTCTGCTAATTTACCTAAACCAATACCCAATCTATCAACATCTGCTTTTGTTTTAGGCTCTACAGCAATACCAATTACTGGATCTGGAAAATCCATTGATTCTAAAACAATTGGATGTGCTTGATCTGAAAGTGTATCTCCTGTTTTTATAGATTTAAAACCTACAGCAGCTCCAATATCTCCAGCTTCAATATAATCAATAGCATTTTGCTTATTAGCATGCATTTGATAAATACGAGAAATACGTTCTTTTTTCTGAGATCTGTTGTTTAAAACATAAGAACCCGCATCTAAACGACCAGAATAAGCTCTAAAAAACGCTAAACGACCAACAAATGGGTCTGTTGCGATTTTAAATGCTAATGCAGCAAACGGCTCTTTAACATCTGGTTTACGTAATTCTTCTTGATCTGTATCTGGATTTACACCAACAATACCTTCTTTATCTAAAGGTGATGGTAAATAACGACAAACAGCATCTAAAAGAAACTGTACACCTTTATTTTTAAACGCAGAACCACAAATCATAGGAATGATAGCCATATCCATAACAGCAGCTCTTAGTGCAGCATGCACTTCTTCTTCTGTAATTGAATCTTCATCTTCCATGAATTTTTCTAAAAGATTCTCGTCATAACTTGCAACTTCTTCAATTAAAAGTGCACGATACTTACGAGCTTCTTCTTTCATATCTTCAGGAATATCAATAACATCAAATGTTGCTCCCTGAGTTTCATCATGCCAAATTATAGCACGGTTTTTTACTAAATCTATGATACCTTTAAACTCATCCTCGTCACCAATATTTAAAACGATTGGCACCGCATTTGACTTTAACATATCTTTTACTTGTTGACAAACAGCTAAAAAATCAGATCCTTGACGATCCATTTTGTTTACAAAACCGATTCTTGGAACTTTATAATTATCTGCTAATCTCCAGTTTGTTTCAGATTGTGGCTCTACACCATCAACAGCTGAAAACAAAAACACCAAACCATCTAATACACGTAAAGACCTATTTACTTCTACCGTAAAATCTACGTGACCAGGAGTATCAATTATATTAAAGTGATATCCTTTTGTTTCTGGAGTTGGTTGTGCATTTTCTAATGGAAACTGCCATGTACAAGTAGTAGCTGCAGAAGTAATTGTAATACCTCTTTCTTGCTCTTGTTCCATCCAGTCCATTGTTGCTGCACCATCATGTACTTCTCCAATTTTATGAGAAACACCTGTATAATACAATACACGTTCTGTTGTTGTGGTTTTACCAGCATCAATATGCGCTGCAATACCTATATTTCTTGTGAATTTTAAATCTCTAGCCATTTCTATTAAAATCTAAAGTGAGAGAATGCTTTATTAGCTTCTGCCATTTTATGAGTATCTGTTTTCTTCTTAACGGCTGCTCCTTCTTCTTTTGCTGCTGCTAAAATTTCAGCCGCTAAACGTTGAGCCATTGTTTTTTCATTACGCTTTCTTGCGTATAAAATCATCCACTTAATAGCCATAGACACTTTACGGTCTGGTCTAATTTGCATTGGAATTTGAAATGTTGCACCACCTACTCTACGAGATCTTACTTCTACGTGAGGCATTACATTTGATAAACCATCTTTCCAAATTTCTAAAGCTGATTTTTCTTCTTCTCCTTTTCTTTCTTCTACGATATCTAGTGCATCATAGAAAACTTTGAACGCTACAGACTTTTTACCATCCCACATTAAATTGTTAACAAAACGTGTTGCTAACTGATCATTAAACTTT
>NZ_CBFHJT010000111.1:263-3945 GCF_965656025.1 Polaribacter sp. | reverse complement strand
AGAGAACATAATAAACAAGTTTTACGGTTTGGTATGGTTGTTATGAATAAAGGTAGAGTTCAAAATCATTTTAAGCATTTTTATCTAATAGATGAAAAATTGAATAATTTAAATTTTCAACTAAAAAAAAATAAAGATTTAAAATTGATAGATAAGAATAAGTCTATAATTGTTGACGAGATTCATAAAAAATATGATTCATTAAAGTTGTTTTTGAAAAAAACAAAAGACAAAGATACTTTACACCGAGTTTACTTTTATTTTAAAGAAAAGTATGAAAAAGAGAACAAAGTAATATTGGCAGAGCTTAATAAAGTTTTTTATATAAGTTTATTGCCAAATAGAAATGATAATAAAGTTAAACACTACATAGAAAATATCGATAAACCGATTGTTAGTAACGCTCTTAACGACCTGTTATACTCCTATATCAGAAGGAATTTTTTGAAAATTGACTTTTCAATTTTAAATAATAATAAAGACAAAGAATTTTTAAGATACCTATCAATTTCAATGTTCAATTTTTTAAAAAATGAAGGTAATATAGGAGATAATAGATACATTGAAGCAATAAAATGGTTAAAAACCACTGACTTTTATAAAGAAAACAGAGGTTCTATTGATAAAAAACTTACCCCAATTGATAGCGAAGTATTTAAGAAAAAGATTAAAAAATTAAAAATTTTAGATATAAAGTTAAAAACAAATACATTTTCAGAAATTATTTATAGTATTTCATCTAAATACTTTCTAATTGATTTTTGGGCAACTTGGTGCGCACCCTGTATAGGAGGAGTTAAAATTATGAATAAAATGGACTTTCCTAAAAATATAGAAGTTATAAGTATTTCTTTAGATAAAGAGAAAGATATTGAAAAATGGAAGCAAAAAACAAAAGAATTAAAGCAACAATACACCTATTGGTTAGATGAAAAGAGCAATGAGGGGAAGTCTTTTTTACAATTTATAGAATTACAATCTATACCAAGATACATTTTAATAGACAGAAATTTAAACCTTATAGATCAAGCTTTTTATCATCCAAATGAGATGCAGTTTTTAGCTAAATTAAAAGACATTAAAAACCATAAATATTGGTAAGAATTAATAATAACATTCTCTCGCGAAGAATAGACACAAACTATGAGTGTCTTTAAATGTTCACGGCAAATTAATTTTAAATTTTAATACTATGTTAAATAACATTTTAAATTTAGACGGAGTTACTGTACTCGACAAAAAACAGCAAAAACAGGTTAATGGGGGTATGAATTCTTGTAAAATTGTCACTTTTACAAATGGTGTAAGAAGTGAACCTCAAAGAATTTGGAATCTACCTTCTGATGGATATTCACAGGAGTATTATGCTCAAATTGCTTGTGGACAAGAACTAAGTGGGGATAATCCGGTAGATAGATGTTTTTATGATTGTTCACATGATGGTTTTGGACAATAAATTATTATCATTCGTAAAAATGATTAAAAGCAGTAAGAATATTTTCTTACTGCTACTTTTTGTATCTATATTATTCTCATGCAACAATAAATCACAAACAATAAAAAAAGGTAGTTCTTTTGAAGAAAAAACAAAAGATAGTATTATACTTAGTGTGAAATTTACAGGTAAAGGAATTATTGACTTATATTACCGAGATAATTACCTTAATTTTATTCCTTTAGGATTTATAAACAATAGTCCTGAAAAAAAAGTAATCTATAAGTCCATCAAACGATTTCATGATAATTTTATCTTATCGTATAAGGTACTAGTATATGATAATAAAAATTTTAATAAAATAGAACAAAGATTTTATGTTGATAATGATTTAGATACTTTAAAATTAGTTTACAATACAAATAAGTATTTTTTTAATGATAATGTTAGAAATATAAATAAACTATATGAATCATATATTGAATTAAATATTGATAACATAAAAATACAAAAAGATTATTTATTAGCTAAAAAAAAATTAGACTCTGTTTTTAAATA
Organism: Polaribacter sp.; assembly: GCF_965656025.1. Lineage (GTDB taxonomy): Bacteria > Bacteroidota > Bacteroidia > Flavobacteriales > Flavobacteriaceae > Polaribacter. Next base: position 1,952 of record NZ_CBFHJT010000111.1, on the reverse strand, counting down.
CAACAAAGCTATTTTTAATTTTAGGGATATAGAAAGTATTAATAAAATTAAATTTTACGAATATCTTCAAAAAATTGATGCAACGAATAATAAGGTAGATAGTTTTGTTAAGAACTTAAAAAAAATTACTGGTTCTAAAGTCTTTAGTTCTTTGACCTATAATTATACAAAAAATAGACTTCATCTTTTTGATTATAGTAAATTAAACAAGAAAGAATTTTCTGAAAAATATATTGAAATTTTAGCTATTGGTCATTTGCAGTTCCTAAAAATCGAAGATAATAAAGGGAAAAGTAAATATAAAGAAGCTTTAAATTGGTTTAAAAATACAGATTTATATAAAAAAGATTCATTATTTATAAAAAAACAAATTATGCCAATAAATAATACTAAGTTCAAAAAATATGTGAAAAAAATAACTTTATTTGATGTAAAAGATAATGAAAACTCAATAGAAGAAATAATAAAAAAGCATTCTTCAAATTATTATTTAATTGATTTTTGGGCAACTTGGTGTGCTCCTTGTATTGGAGGAGTCAAACTTATGAATAAAATGGACTTTCCAAAAAATGTAAAAGTTATAAGTATTTCTTTAGATAAGCCAAAAGACAAGAAAAAATGGAAATCAAAAACTGAAGAGTTAAAACAATTATATACTTATTGGCTGGATGAGGATAGTACTGATGGAAAGTCATTCTTGAAATTCATAGAATTAAAATCTATACCTAGATATATTTTGATTGACAAAAATTTAAATCTTATAGATCAGGCTTTTTATCACCCAAGTGAAATTCAATTTTTATCAAAACTAAAAGATATCCAGAATCATAAATATTGGTAACTTAAATAAAACTAATTGAAACTTAACAAATTCCCAAATTACAAACAAACAAAGGCCAAAGACCGCTTATCAACCTGTATTGAAATATCAACCAATTATTAAAGCAAAAGAAGTAAAAAAAAAATACTACCTATTTCTATTCTTGAAGAGATTCTAGACAATTTTTTATAAAAAAAAGCCTTTAAACATAATGTTTACAGGCTTTTGTAGTTATTTAATATTTTTTGCAGAGAGGAAGGGATTCGAACCCTCGATACAGTTACCCATATACTACCTTTCCAGGGTAGCTCTTTCGACCACTCAGACACCTCTCTTTTTAATGCTAAACTTGATTGAGCATCATCTAATTATTACTCTTTATTTCACTAAAGATTCTAAATCCATTTCAGAACTAAAGATACAACTCAATCAAACCCTCAGGTGTTTCAACCTTAATAGTTTTGTTTTCTCTATCCACTTTTTTAATAAAATCATCAATCATAGGTATAAAAATTTCTTTCCCTTCCCTATCAATTTCAAAAAGTGGTTGTGCAGCTTTGTCGTTTATGTGAACTATTTGTCCAACTTCACCAAAATTGGTATCAATAATGGTAAAACCAATTACTTCGTGAAAATAAAATTTATCTCCCTCTAACTTTGGTAATAAATCTAGTGGTAAATAAATACCACATTTTAAAATAGCATCAGCTTCTTCTTCAGAGTATACATCTTCAAATTGTACACGCAACTGATTTCCTTTGTGTAGCGAACTTTTTTCAATAAAAAATGGAACCAGATTTGTGCCGAATTCGACATAAACTGATTCCATATTTTTATACAACTCAGGCTCATCTGTATCTAATTTGATA
>NZ_CBFHJT010000111.1:0-253 GCF_965656025.1 Polaribacter sp. | reverse complement strand
CCCTTAAAACTATATTTCGTTACGATTTTGCCTAAATAAAAACAATCTTCTTTACGCATTTTCGTAAAAATTACAATTTATTCTGCTGCTTTTTCTTGCGCTTCATCAATTGTTTCTGGTGCAGCTTCTGTAGCTTCTTCACCTTCTGCAACTGTTTCTTCAGCAACCTCTTCTACAACAGGTTTTGCTGCTTCAATTCTTGCTTCGTTTACAGCTTTTTCAGCTGCTAAAGCTTTTGCTTTTGCTTCTGATT
>NZ_CBFHJT010000110.1:0-3955 GCF_965656025.1 Polaribacter sp. | reverse complement strand
GAAAATTGTCCAATACTATCTTTTTCAAAGAGATGATTATTACCAATCCAGCGTGTAGATTTCCATTCGGAATAGGTTAAAATACCCATACTCCAATACGCTGATTCACTCCAATCGGTTTCTCCTTTAGTTGTCCAAGCCTTCACTTTCCAATAGGCCTCATCTTTACTATCTAATACTTTCCCTGAGTACTTCACATTTACGGAAGCATCGCTTTTCACTTTTCCAGAATCCCATAAATCGGCCTTGTTATTTCCTAAATTCTCAAGAGAAGAAGCTACCATAATCCGATATGACAATTGTTCTACCTCAACTTGATCCGTATTAAAACGCCAGCTTAATCGCGGTTGTAAAACATCAATACCTAAAGGGTTGTTCAACATTTCACATTGTAGGTTGTCTAGTTTAATATCATTTTGAGCTAAGGAGACAAAAGACACTAAAAAAAGACTTATATGTAATACTAACTTCTTCATTTATAAACTCTATTTTGAAATAAGTTTTTCAAGCTTTTCTGAAGCAGCAATCTCTTCACCGTTTCTAAATACCTTAAATCCTTTACCTCTATTATACTTTTCACCGGTTTTATCCCAAAGAATGGTAATAATATCACCATGATATAAAACATTATCTAAGCAAAACCAATCCCATTTTTCTTGTGGAATTAATGGATTTACTTCAATTTTATCATCAACTCTAGGACGTAAACCAACCAAACCTGTAATAATTAAGTCATTAAAAGTGGAATGATTGTAATAGCGACTGCGCTCTCTATCTCCCATTAACCAATACCCTGTAGTTTCATCTAAGTATTCACCAATATATGGTCTACCCCTGTAATATTGCGACTCTACATACAAGTTCATTTGTTTAAAATAATCGTTATTATCTACTACTTCTTGATTGTAGTGATTCAATACGTTTGCCATGGCTGTTAACGTTTGTGAAGTTGCGAAAGGCCATACAGCTCCATCCCATTCACAGGTACCTGTTCCATGACTTCTAAAACGAGGGCTTCTACGTTCTGCAGTAGTTAATCCAAAAGGTGCTGAGAAACCTGTTTCATCTTTTATTTGTTTCCAAGCAACTTCAAATCCTTTATTTTTTTTGGGTAAATTAAAATACCAAGGAATAAAACCAATAGCTTCACGAACATTTGAAGAAGTATCTTTTTCGGTTAACGTTTCAAAAAATTCTGCATCTTTATTCCATAATTTAGTTTCTACTAAATTTTGAAGAGTATCTGACTTTGCTTTAAAATATTGCTGTTTTTCAGAATCGCCTTTCATTTTTGCTATTTTAGCTAAAGCTTCAGCATTGGCATACATGTAACTATTAATCGTAGGTCTTACATTGCGAACATGACGTCCACCACTTAACGATTCCTCCATGCCATCTTTTACATCATTTTGCCAAAACAAACCATCTGGTCTCTGACGTTCTTCTTCCCATACGTTATAATCATTCACCAAATCTGGATACAAATCTAAAAGGTAGTTTTTATCTTTATTTACTAAATACCGATTGTATAGAGCATCTGCTGTCCAACTACTAAATTTATGGAATTTTTTCATTGGTTTTCCTTCATTTCCTCTATACCAAATATTTACATTTTGTTCGATATATTTTGGATCGTGTACCCATCTAAACTCATAAATATGATGTCCTAAAGCACAAGCAATTAAATTGTACTTATCTGCATAAGAACGGTTTACCAAAAACTCTGTAATCGCGTAACCTTGTGGTGTATCAGTAATGTGCTTTCTTAAACTCCACCAACGGAAATAGTACATTTCCTCGAAATTATCTTGAGGACATTCAAACAAAGGAATATTTGATTTCATCCATGCCCAAGCACTATCATTTGGAACAGCTTTGGCTATGTTTTCATCTTCCATCCTATTAAAATAATCTGCATAATGCTTATAATCTTCAACATTTAAAATAGCAGCTGTATTTTTATCTGATTTCACTGAATTACAACTTACCAGCGTTATCGCTAACAAAAAAATTAATAGATATATATTTGATTTTAGATTCATTCTTTTCTTTAAAATTTATTTCGCGTAGAAAAAATAGGTCTCTCCTGCTTTCATTTTTACATCATATTCATAATACTTAGGAAGCTTAAATGTATCAATTTTTGCCTCTGGAGAAATGATAGGAGTCTTTACCTCTACATCAAAAGATAAATCATTTTTATTGTCTCCTCTTGCTTTTTTAAGCTTTCTACCTTTTAAAGGTGTTTCACTTCTTAACCTGCAGTTTCCATCTAAAGTGGGTTGAATTTTAAGAACTGTAACTTTATTATTTTTCCAAGTGATATCAATTTCGAAACCTCCTCTAGCTTTTAAACCTTTTATAGATCCATCTTTCCAAACATTTGGTAATGCTGGCAACAAATGAATTGCGCCTTCATGACTTTGCATTAACATTTCTGCAATACCTGCTGTACAACCAAAATTTCCATCAATTTGAAACGGCTGGTGTGCATCTAACATATTTGGATAAGTTCCACCACCTTTTCTTTGTTTCGCAGTTACTAAATGTAACTGATCTTGTAGTAATTTATAGGCGTGATCTCCATCTAACAAACGTGCCCACAAATTTACTTTCCATCCCATAGACCAACCTGTAGATTCATCACCTCTAAACATTAAAGACGTTTTTGCGGCTTGAAATAATTTTGGTGTTTTAAATGGTGAAATTTGATTACTCGGAAATAAACCGTATAAATGCGAAACGTGTCTGTGATGATCTTCTGGGTCGTCCCAATCGTGCATCCATTCTTGTAATTGTCCGTATTTACCAATTCGCATTGGAGACATTTTACTTAAAGCAGTATTTAATTTATTGGCAAATTCTGCATCTTTAGAAAGTATTTTTGATGCTTTCATCACATTGGTAAATAAATCAAAAACCAATTGGTTATCCATTGTTGTTCCTGCAGCAATAGATGATTTTCCATCTTCTGCAGCATGAGTGTTTTCTGGAGAATTGGAAGGCACAACAACCAAATAACCAGATTCAGGTTCTGGAATCATAAAATCTAAAAAGAAACTTGCTGCACCTTTTAATATCGGGTAAATTTCTTCTAAATATTTTTTATCTCCTGTGTATAAATAACGTTCCCATAAATCTTGACAAACCCAAGCAGCACCTGAAGGCCACATGCCAGAAGTAGCATAATCTACGGGCCCAGTAATTCGCCAAATGTCTGTATTATGATGTAATACCCAACCATTTGCGTTGTATAGTCTTTTTGCACTTTCTTTTCCAGTAACACTCAACTCTTTTGCCATTTGTATGAAAGGCTCATGCAATTCTGAAAGATTGGTTAATTCTGCTGGCCAATAATTCATCTCTGCATTAATGTTCATTGTGTATTTACTTTCCCAAGGTGGGAATAACATATCATTCCAAATACCTTGAAGATTTGCTGGTTGCCCACCAGGTTGCGAACTAGAAATTAATAAATATCGACCAAATTGAAAGTACAATGAGGCTAGTTGCGGATCGAATTGACTGTCAAATTTTCGAATTCGTTCATCTGTGGTTTCGTTTGCAACTTCTGTAATTCCTAAATCTAAAGAAACTCGATTGAAAAATTTTTGATAATAGGCTACGTGAGATTTTTTTATGGTTTCAAAGTCTTTTGTAATTGCTTTATTCAAATAGTTTTTAGTCTTCTCTTCTTGATCTTTCGTAAGTGTTTTGTAATCTTTAAAATTAGTAGCAATTGAAATATATAACGTAACTTCATTGGCGTTTTCAATACTAATAATTCCGTTTCGTACAGATTTATTTCCACCTTCGTTTTTTGCAAAAATTCTTCCTTGAAATTTTATACGTCCTTTTTGTTTTTCGTAGGTACTTGTAGTTCCTGAAAGTGCTATTTGATCATCTTCTGTAGTCGTTTTCGTTTTATCAAAAGGACTATTCATAAATAGATTAC
>NZ_CBFHJT010000109.1:0-4257 GCF_965656025.1 Polaribacter sp. | reverse complement strand
CGTACTAGGGTATGGTGCGTTGCGGATTATTAACTAAAAATATTATTAAAATGGTAAAAATTATATTAGAAGATTGGCAAGTAAAGAACTTGCGTGAGTATTTTGGACATAATGACAAAACACAAACAGCACATTGGGCATACGAGGTTTTTAATAAAGCCTACAAAGAGCAATGCACTATACCCATTGTTGTAAAATCGTTGCCACAAGACAATTACTGCCAAGTATGCAAATTACCTACTGATGGCGAGAAGTGTTATAGTAAACGATGTCCTGTTTAGTGGCTATGTTTTACAACTACCCTATATACACACCTTTTAAAAAATAACTAAAACAAAAAACTATGAAAAATTACATTAAAGATTATCAAAATTATTTAAAGATGATAGGATTAGCAAACAGAACTATTTTAATTTATACATCAATAGTTAATGGATTTTTACAAATACATCCAGAACCATTAAAAACTACAAAGCAACAAATTGTTTCTTTTTTGGTAAAGAGAGGAAAAGCTAGAACTATAAAACAAAGTCATGGTGCATTAAATCACTTTTTTGTTGGTGTTTTAAACTATACATCCATAGCAAAAATACCACAGCCAAAAGTAGCCGAATTTATCCCAAATATTTTAACAGAAACAGAAGTTTGCCAGGTAATAAATACCATAGAAAACCTAAAACACGAAGCAATTATTCAGTTAATTTACAGCTGTGCATTAAGATTAAGCGAATGCTTAAATTTAAAAGTAGAAGATATTAGTAAAACAGCCAACAAAATTAAAATTGTAAAAGGCAAAGGTGGTAAAGATGCTTATGTGCCAATACCAGAAGAAACCAAAAACCTGTTAAGAATCTACTATAAACAATATAAACCAACAAAGTATTTATTTCAAGGTCAACAAAACGAAAAATACAGTGCTTCTAGTGTACGTAAAATTTTAAATAAAGCCTTGTCAACTGCAAAAATCACTAGAAAAATTAGAGTACACGATTTAAGACACAGTAGAGCAACACATTGGTTAGATAATGGTATGGATATAAAGTTTATCCAGAAGTTGTTACGCCATAAAAAATCAGAAACCACAGACAGGTATTTGCATTTAGGTATAAAATCTTTAGAAAACGCAATGTTATCTGCAGATCTAAACATTAAAAAAACCATTAGTTTACCAATTCATAAACCAACAACATTGCATCAAGCAGTTTAAACGTTACTTATAAATGAGCCAAACATCAGAGCAATTTAAGCAACAAATAGAAGCAATGGTATTGCCTATTGCACAAAAATTAGGAACCAGACAAGGTTTTTTTGAATATTGGTTTCAAATATTACCAAAATGTAAAAGTCAAAAAACAGCTTTCGAAATTGTAAATCTGATGCACTATAAAATCTTTAAAGAAGAAAAATACACTTCTTTTGATTCTTTTAAAAAACAAAAAAATAATTATTTAAAAAGCTTACAAAAATGAGTGATTTACAAGATAAAAAAGAAGTAAATGTAATACATCTATTTCTAACCTTAAAAGAAAACACAGTACCTAACATTGCAAAAGAAACAGGTTTGTTGCAAACCACAGTACATAAAATTATAAATAAATACTTAAAATCTAAAATTATAAATGGATAATCTAAAACTAATCATTACAATAATTGGCATTTTTTTACTTGCTTTTGTAACCTCTTTATTGTTAGAATTGCCACTATTTAAAAACCCAGTAAGATATATTTTAGTAATTTTACTAATTGTTTTAGAAATCTACTTTGGTTATTTAATTTTCAACTATTTAACAACTTCAAAAACTACAAAAAAATGAAAGAAGAAAAGCAATTAAAAGATTTTGCTTGTAAATTGCCAGAAGCAGCAAAAGGATTGGCAAAAGAATTAGATAAGATTTCTGTTTCTATAAAAAACCTTTTAAAAGTAAAACCTAATTTTAAACATCAATCAAAATTTTTTAAATAACGTTTTGCATATAAAATTAGTTGCGTATTATTAATAATGAAATAAATTAACAAAAATGGATATAGTAAAAACTTTAAATGGATTAATAGAAGATGTAGATAATGGTGATGTAGATACTTTAGCAGAATTGCAAAGAGAATTGATACATTTAAGAAGTGAATTAGAGCAATTAAATTTATATGATGTTGGTAGTAGTTTTGTGGAATATGAGAAAAAAGTTAGCATAAATGCAATTACTTTAAAAGATATTACAGAAGATAATATTGTGGTTGGTAGGTATGTATTAGATGAAGGTAAATTATATAAAATTGATTTAGTAGAAAAGCACACTTTAATAGACTTGAAGTAAACAAAATTACTACCAACAACCCTATGTAATCACCTTTTTTAAAAAAGGGACTAAAAGTCCCCAAAAAAACTTCACATTAATAGCAATTTTACATCGTACAAAAACGGTGTTTAATGTTATTACAAGCAATTCAACATAATAATTCTACTAGATCTGCCTTAAATTTGGTAGGTTCTAACAGTTTTTTAAATTGGATTGGTGGTGCATCAACAAAAAATGGTACACCTGTAAACACTAATTCTGCAAAAACACTTTCTGCTTTTTATAACGGAATTACAATTTTGTGTAATGATTACGCAAAATTGCCTAAATCTGTAATTATAAAAGAAGGAAACACCAGAACCAAAGACACTTCACATCCTGTAAATAGATTGTTAAATAAAAGGCCTAACCAATACATGAGCGCCTTTAATTACGATTCTATCATGATGCAATGCGCAATCTTAAAAGGCAATGCGTATTCAGAAATTATTAGAAACGCAGTTACAGGCAAAGTAGAATCTAGACAATTTATAGATGAAAGGTTAACGCCTGTTACTGTAAAAAAATTCAATGGCAAACTATTTTATCATTTTGATGGTAAAGTAGTAGAAGGTAAAAATATAGAACATGTAATTGGTTTTTCAGAAAACGGAATTACAGGTATTGGTGTAGTTGCGTATGCTGCCAAATCTTTAGGGGTTGCATTAAGTAGCCAAGAGTTTGCAGAAGAATATTATGCTTCTAAAGGTATTGGTATGGGTGTAATGACATCTGCTACAAAAATGGATCCAGATGCTAAAACAAGATATGCACAAGCTATAGAAAACCGTTTAAATTCTTCTTCAAATTACAAAGTATCTGTAATAGATGAAGCATCATCTTTTCAACACATATCGTTAACACCACAAGAATCTATGTTTTTAGAAACCAATAAACACGCCATTGGCGAAGTTGCACGTTGGTTAAACATACCTACACATAAGTTAAAAGATACAGAAAATAGCAACTACTCTAATATGGAAAGCCTGAATATAGATTATATATCAAATTCGGTTTTACCATGGTCTATAAAATTTAAGCAAGAGCAAGTAGAAAAACTATTTGTAGAAAGCGAAAAACAAAGAGGTTATGCAGTACATCATAACTCAAATTCTTTGTTAGAAGCCGATAAAAAAACACAAGCAGCCTTTTTATCAACTATGATATATGCAGGTGTATATACTAGAAATGAAGTTAGAAGCTTGTTAGATTTAAATGAAATAGATGGTTTATCAGAACCATTAACAGCTGTTAATATGCAAACATTAGAGCAAGTAGATGCTAATTTAAAAAAACTACAAAATGAGTAAAGACAAAGATTATATAAAAGGTATTGATGCTGCAGAACGTAGATATTTTACAACTACTGTAAAAATGGAAACTAGAGCAGATGGAGAAAACACTTCTAAAGTAATAGAAGGTATGGCTGCATTGTATAATTCTGTTACAAGAATAGGTAATTGGTTTGATGAAGAAATTTTACCAGGTGCTTTTGATGATGTAATGAATGATGATGTAAGATGCCTTTTTAATCATAACCCAAACTACATTTTAGCACGTTCTGTAAATGGTAAAGGTACTTTAAATTTAGAGTTAACAGACGAAGGTTTAAAATATTCTTATACAACACCAAAAAGAAGTTATGCAGAAGATTTAGAAGATGCAATAGAAAGTGGTGATGTTTCTGGTTCTTCTTTTGCTTTTAGAATTAAAGAGCAAAAATGGATTCAAAGAAAAGATGATGTAGAACTAAGGCAAATTGTAAAGTTTGAACGTCTTTTAGATGTTGCACCTGTAACATATCCTGCTTATCCAGATGCAAGTGTAGGTAAACGAAGTTTAGAAAATTTTAAAGAAGAAAATAAAAAAGTAAACCCAAAAACAAAAAATGTGCGTGAAGCGCAATATATAATCAATAAAAACA
>NZ_CBFHJT010000108.1:0-4507 GCF_965656025.1 Polaribacter sp. | reverse complement strand
TGGGATGGGAAACCATTAAATGCATAAAGTATATTTTTATAAATATTTTAAAAGCAACCATTTTTTGGTTGCTTTTTCTTTTAGCAAAGTTTCTTACATTTAGCAAATGAAAAAATACATATCTATTTTTTTTCTATCGCTTATTTGTTTTTCACTGCAATCGCAAGAAGATAAAGAACCTAAAACACAACCTTCTAAGTTTTTAGAAAACTTTTATTATACTGTAAATTTTGGTGGCATTTTTTATCCTTTTACAAATGATAATTTAATTGATGGTTATAAAACAGATACGTTTTCTAGAAATTATTTTTCTGGAAGAATAGGATTTGGTTATAAACTTAAAGAAGATTTAGCGTTACAGTTTGGCGTGATTAGACCTGCTGCTTGGTTTAAATACGACAATATAAATAACATTGGTTATGATAGAAGTGTTTGGGTTAACGCCTGGTACTTAACGCTAAAAAAGAGCATCAATCTTACAGAAAAATTATCTTTTTTTGCAGAATCTGGTGCAGCCAATGTCACCAGAATCGGCTTTTCTATAAATGACGAAGTAATATATCCGGATGCTCATTTTGGAAGTTTTATCTATGGTTTTGGGTTTAACTATAAATTAAGTGAACGTTGGCGATTGAATTTAAATGGAACATTTATTCCTAAAAGGCCTTCCCAAAACCAACCTTCTATTTCGCAAACTACTTTTGGTTTCGAATATCACATTCAAAAAATAGATAAAAAATTAGCCTTAGCTTATGCAAATGATAAAAAATACTTTTTTCCGAAAAATATTTTACAAGTTAGCTATGGTAACAGTGCAATAGGTTTTGGTGTCAATCGTTTTTTTGGTATGAGTCTAAAAGTAGGCAATTTTGAGAGTTTTGGAATTCCCGTTTTTTGGGTTGGCGAAGTAAAAGCAGCACAATCTTTCTCAATAACTTATCAAAGATTAGCCTTTAGAACGCAAAAGTTATTTTCTTTAGATTGGGGCGTTAGCGTTACCTATTTTAATACAGAAGCAACAAACGAAAATGTTTTTGCTTTCTCTATTTTTCCAACCATGCGTTTTTATTTACTTAGAAAAAAAGGGTTTGATATGTACACCAATTACTCTGTAATTGGACCTACTTTTTTAACTGTTAAAAATATAGACAAACTAAATACAGGCCCCAAAACAACATTTCAAGACACCATGGGTTTGGGTGTTTTCTTTGGTAAAAACCGAAGCTACAATGCAGAACTTAGAATTATGCATTATTCTAATGGCAATATTTTTCCTCAAAATTCGGGTGTCGCCGTTCCTATTCAATTTACTTTTGGTAAAACTTTTTAAAAGCTTACACATTTTTTATTTTAAAAAAATAAGAATTGTATTTTTGCTTTAATGATACAAAGAACTGTACAAACTTTTTCTGTTGATAACTTAGATAATTTTAAAAACCACCTGTTAACCTGGTCTCAACAATTTAATACGGCTCTTTGGTTAGATACTAACAATTACCAACAACAATATACTAATTTTGATGCGGCTTTGGCTGTAGAAGAATTCACTTCTATAAAAACCGATTATTACAATGCTTTCGATAAATTAAAAGAATACCAAAGCATTACCAATGACTTTATTTTTGGTTACATTTCTTATGATGTAAAAAACGATATAGAGCAACTCTCTTCTAATAATTTTGATGATTTAGATTTTGCTGATTTGTATTTTTTTCAACCTCAAAAACTAATTTTTATCCGTGGAAAAAATGTAGAGTTCCAATATTTAAATATGGTTGCTGATGAAATTGAAAGTGATTTTGAAGAAATTCAGAAAATAAAACCGTTTGACTGCGCTCAAGTTGACAAAAGTGACATCAAAATAAAACTGCGTATTCACAAAGACGAATATCATCAAAAAGTACAAAAAGTTTTAGAACATATTAAAAGAGGTGATATTTATGAAGCCAACTTTTGTCAAGAATTTTATGCAGAAAATGCCACCATACATCCTTTAGAAGTTTATAAAGATTTAAATAAAATTTCAGAACCACCTTTTGCTTGTTTCTTAAAAATGGAGCATCAATATGCCTTGTGTGCATCACCAGAAAGATATCTTAAAAAAGAAGGCACAAAAGTTATTTCTCAACCTATAAAAGGTACCGCAAAAAGGTTAATTAGTAAAATTGATGATGAAAAAATTGCATCTGATTTACAAAGAGACGAAAAAGAACGTGCAGAAAACGTAATGATTGTAGATTTGGTAAGAAACGATTTATCAAAAACTGCAATAATTGGTAGCGTAAAAGTAGAAGAATTATGTAAAGTATACCCTTTTAAACAAGTGCACCAAATGATATCTACAGTGGTTTCTGAAGTTGCAGAAAATACACATCCAGTAGAAATTATAAAAAGTACTTTTCCTATGGGAAGCATGACAGGTGCACCCAAAGTTTCTGCCATGAACATTATAGAAAATTTAGAAGAAACCAAACGTGGCTTATATTCTGGTGCTATTGGTTATTTTACACCAAAAGGAGATTTCGATTTTAACGTAGTGATTAGAAGTATCTTGTATAACGAAGAAAAAAATTACATTTCGTATTCTGTAGGTGGTGCAATTACTATAAAATCATCACCAGAAAAAGAATACCAAGAGTGTTTACTAAAAGCCAAAGCAATGAAATATGTGTTGCTGAATTCTAAATAATATTTATGATACCCAACAAAGAAAAATTGTTTCAAAAAACCTTAGAAAGTTTAGCAGAAAAACCAACTGAACAAAATATGTTCAACAAATTTTTAGAATTGCACCCAACTGAATGGAAACAACTTAAAATTGCCTTTTCTAAATTTAATAGAAGTAAACAATTTGGAAAAACCATTCCGCTACCAAAACCAGAAATGTCTTTACGAAAAGAGATTCGTGTTTGGTTGAAAAAAGAAAGTCAAAAATAGACCTCACAGGTTTTAAAAACCTGTGAGGTCCTGCTAATTACAAACTACAATAATTTCTAAATTATTCAGTACTTTTGAGCAACAGATGGAAGAAAAACTTAAGAATCATATTGCTAAAAATCTTCCTTTTTTAAAGGACAAAAAACTATTAATTGCTATTTCTGGCGGTGTAGATTCTGTGGTGTTAACACACCTATTAACTAGTTTAAATTTTAATGTTTCATTAGCACATTGCAACTTTCACTTACGTGAAGAAGAGAGTGATTTAGACGAAAAATTTGTAGTTGATTTAGGTGAAAAACTAAAACTAAAAACACGAATCATTCATTTTGCCATAGAACCCATTGGCTCTATACAATTAGCTGCAAGAGAATTGCGTTACGAATGGTTTCAAGAATTAATTGCAAAAGAAGGGTTTGATTTTGTACTCACAGCACATCATGCAGATGATAATTTAGAAACCTTTTTAATTAATTTAACTAGAGGTTCTGGTTTAGATGGTTTTACAGGAATACCAACTGTAAACGGAAATATTGTACGACCGTTACTACCTTTTTCTAGAGAAGAAATCATTGCATTTGCCAAAGAAAAAAATATTTCTTGGAGGGAAGACAAAAGCAACGCTTCTACCAAATATGTTCGTAATAAAATTAGACATAAAGTTGCACCTATTTTAAAGGAAATAAATCCGAATTTATTAGATAGCTTTTCTAAAACATTAGAAAATTTAAAAGAAAGTCAGCAAATTATTAAAGATAAAATTGATGATGTTTCTAAGGAAGTTATCAGCAAAAAAAATGATGTTTTTCGAATTGATATTTTAAAAACCCAAGATTTATCAAATCCGAAAGCCTATTTGTATCAACTTTTAAAAGACTATAATTTTACAGAGTGGAATGATGTTTACCATTTACTTTTTGCACAATCTGGTAAACAAGTTTTTTCTAAAACACATGTTTTATTAAAAGATAGAAATCAGTTGATTTTATCTGAAAGAGATTTTTCAAAAAAACTCGAAATAACCTACAAAATCGAAGAAAACACCAAAGAAATTACAGACCCAATTCATTTAATTTTCGAAAATGTTGCGGAAAAATCAATAACTACCACAAACAGTATTTTTGTAGATAAAACAAAATTAAAATTTCCTCTTATTTTAAGAAAATGGCAAAATGGCGATTATTTTTATCCTGCAGGAATGCAAGGAAAAAAGAAATTGAGTAAATACTTTAAAGACGAAAAATTATCACTATTAGAAAAAAAAGAAATTTGGTTGCTTTGTAACCAAAATAATGATATTATTTGGGTGATCAATAAAAGACAAGATAATCGTTTTTTAGACAAAAGCCTGAAAACTAGTTTAAAAATTATATTGAATAATTAAGATTTTGTACCTTTCTAAAATTAATCAACAACAGCTATTTATGAAAAAATTATGCCTTTTATTAACCATTTTAATAATGTTTTCTTGCCAATCAGAAAAAACAGTAGACTATGCCATTATATCTGGTAAAATAGAAAATGCAAAAACAGAAAAACTAACCCTTTATAGTCAGTATGATACTAGTAA
>NZ_CBFHJT010000107.1:1346-4579 GCF_965656025.1 Polaribacter sp. | reverse complement strand
ACAAGGTAATGATTCTTGGGGTTGGGTAGACCCATCTACAAACAAAGAATATGCTTTAATGTGTACTAACTTAGGGGTTTCTTTTGTAGATATTACTGATCCTGCAAAAACAACAATAATTGGTTTTTTAAAAACAAGAACAGAAAGTAGTTCTTGGCGAGATGTAAAAGTGTATAACAATGTTGCCTATATTGTAAGCGAAGCCGCAAATCATGGGATGCAAATATTCAACTTAAATAGATTGAAAGAAGTTACAAATCCCCCTGTAGAATTTACTGCAGATGCCGCATATACAGGTTTTGGAAGCGCCCACAACATTGTAATAAACGAAAGTGAAGGTTATGCATATCCTGTTGGAACATCAAGAGGAGGAGAGTTTAAAGGTGGTCCTTTATTTATAAATATACAAGATTCTTTTGCACCAGTAGACGAAGGTGGTTTTATCAACTACTCACATGATGCCCAAGTAGTAACCTATAATGGGCCCGATTTAGATCATAAAGGCAAAGAAATTTTAATTGGTAGTAACGAAAACGAAGTGGTAATTGTAGATGTTACAGACAAAGCAAATCCCATAAAATTATCTTCCATAACTTACCCAAATATTGGGTACACACACCAAGGTTGGTTTACAGAAGATTTTAAATATTTTCTTTTAGGTGATGAGTTAGATGAAAGAAACAGAGGTAGCAATACCAGAACCATTATTTTCGATTTTACAGATTTAGACAACCCTTTGTATCATTTTGATTATTTAGGCAAATTTGCAGCCATAGACCATAATGGTTATGTAAAAGGAAACCTGTTTTTTCAAGCAAATTATACAGCTGGTGTAAGAATAATTGACATTACCAACATAGAAAATAAAGATATAGAAGAAGTTGGTTTTTTTGATACTTATCCAGAAAATAACAACACAGGTTTTGATGGTGCTTGGAACGTATATCCTTATTTACCAAGTGGAAACATTATTATTAGCGATATCAATCGTGGTTTATTTATCATTCGAAAAAGTAAATCTTAACTAATTTTGAAATCTTTTCTAGCCCTTTGTAGTATTCTTTTTTTAAGTTGTTCTAACGATTTTGGTATAGAAAAAAGCCCAATTAACACATCACAAAAAGCAACAATTAAAACATTTGGTGGGGCTAAAAATGATGTTTTTAATGCCATTAAAAAAACAGCAGATGGTGGTTACATAATTGCAGGGTACACTCAAAGCAATAATGCAGATGTTGGCATAAAAACAAACACTTCTTTCGATTTTTGGGTACAAAAATACAATGCACAAAACAGTTTAGAGTGGCAAAAAACATTTGGAGGTTCCAATGATGATAGAGCTGCTGACATCATTCAAACTTCTGATGGTAATTTTGCAGTTTTAGGCTATACAACAAGTTCAGATGTTGATGTATCTGCAAATGCAGGAGCACAAGATTTTTGGCTCATTAAAATTTCTGCAACAGGCAATCTTCTTTGGGAAAAAACATACGGTTTTTCTGGTGCAGATTATGGCACAAAATTGCTAGAAACAAGTGCTGGTGGTTTTATACTAACTGGTGTTTTAGATGTAACAGCTTCTGGTGGACAAGGAAATGCAAAATCCAATAGTGTAAAACATGCTGGTGGAGATTATTGGGTAATTAAAACAGATAATGCAGGTACATTGAAGTGGAGCAAATATTTTGGGGGGTCTTTTACAGATACGCCTTTAGGTGTTGTAGAAACTGCAGACAATCATTATCTAATTGCAGGCTCATCAGACAGTAACGATTTTAACATTACCAATAACAAAGGCTCGTATGATTATTGGGTAACTAAAGTTTCTAATTCAGGAATATTGGTTTGGGAAAAAAGTTTTGGCGGTTCAGAAATAGACGAAGCCAGAGCAATAACCACTACAAATGATGGAGATTTTATAATTGCTGGAGATACTAGAAGTTCCGACAAAGATGTAACTACCAATAATGGTGCTGCAGATGTTTGGGCTGTAAAAATTTCTACAGAAGGCAATTTAATTTGGCAAAAAACTTATGGCGGTACTAGTTTTGATGCTGCTAGAGCCATTTCTAAAACAGAAGACAATGGTTTTTTAATTGCGGGTAGTTCTAGAAGTTTAGACAATAATTTTGAAAATAAAGGGCAAAATGACGCATTAATTTTAAAAATTGATGCCAATGGAAATCTACAATCACAACAAACTTTTGGGGGTTCAGAAATCGACTTTTTATATGGCATTACCCAATTAAATAACAATACCATTATTGCTGTTGGAGAAAGTAGTAGCTCAGACCAAGATATATCTGAAAACAAAGGTTTTACAGACGCATTAAAAATTATATTAGAATGAAAAAACTACTGACAATTATAGTATTCATAACACTAACTTTTTATGGTTGTAAACAACAAACCGATTGTTGTGTCATGCCTCCATCCGTAAATATAATATTTACCCATAATTGGGATGGAACTCCTATTACAGAACAAGATTTTAATCAATTTAAATTTACCAATGCTAATGGCGAAAAATTAAGTATAGAAAGATTAAGATACCTTGTTTCTAACATTAGTTTAAATGGTAATAAAAATTACTTTTTAGTGAATGTTGGTGAAAATTCTGGGCAAGAAATTACCATTTCAGATATTGCCGATAGCAACAAAAAACTAACGTTTACATT
This sequence comes from Polaribacter sp., assembly GCF_965656025.1. GTDB lineage: Bacteria > Bacteroidota > Bacteroidia > Flavobacteriales > Flavobacteriaceae > Polaribacter. The sequence goes on along the minus strand of NZ_CBFHJT010000107.1, from coordinate 1,901 downwards.
TGGGTTTAAAGATGAAGATAATATCGACGGTGTTTATCAATTTTTAAATTCTGTCAATTTTAACGTGCCACCAGAGTTGGGTGGTGGTTATCATTACATGCAATTCGATGGTAAATATTTAGACATAAATAACCAAGAAACTGGTTTTAATTATCACGCAATTAGAGCAGTAGATAAAACAGACCCAGATAATTTAATATTTGAAGACACTTCTTTTGAGGTAGATTTAGGTCGTATCGAATTTAAAGAAAACGCAACCATAGAAATTAAGGTAAACATTGCAGAGTGGTTTAAAAATCCAAATACATGGAATTTAAACGAACTTAATACAGTTTTAATGCCCAATTTTGAGGCTCAGAAATTAATGAGTGCCAATGGAAAATCGGTTTTTTCTTTGGGTAAAGTAGACTAAATTAAAGAATAATAACAAACATTTAGTTCGAGTGATTTCGCTTTTTTGCGAAATTGTATTAGGAACTTTTCGAAAAATGAAAAACAGGTATTTATTTCTTCTTATCACTTTTTTTCTTCTGATGAATTGCACATCAAAAGAAC
>NZ_CBFHJT010000107.1:0-1248 GCF_965656025.1 Polaribacter sp. | reverse complement strand
CCTAAAATAGATTCAACTCTAGTAACCAAAGCCTTGGCGCAATTTGAAAGAACCTTAATTTCTGGAAATAGTAAGTTTGATAAATATTTGTTGGGAGAAGCCATGTTAACTACTGAAGAAGAAAACGGGTTTGCTATTTTTATGGACGAAGCAAAAGGAGATTGTTTTCATTGTCATGGAAGCAATAATAACCCACTTTGGACAGACAACAAATTTCATAACAATGGTTTAGATGCAACTTTTACAGATTTAGGTCTGGGTGCAGTTACTGGAGACCCCAATGATAATGGCAAATTTAAATCACCCTCGATTAGAAATTTAGCATACACAGCACCTTATATGCATGATGGCAGATTTGCTACATTAGACGATGTAATCAATCATTACTCAGAAGGTTTGAAAAGATCGCCTACTATAGATCCTTTAATGAAAAAAGTAAATCAAGGTGGTGTAGGTTTATCAATCAAAGAAAAAGCAGACTTAAAAGCTTTTTTACTTACTTTATCTGACCCTGATTTTATTAAAAATCCTGCCTTTAACAAATAATCAATAAAACCAATAACAACATCGTTTTTGATAATGAAAGTTCTGTGGATTTCTACGACTTATATTGTATATTTGTGCTCAATTTAGATTTAATCTATTTAAAATTATGATAAAAGTTTCAGACACAGCAAAAAAGAAAGTCATAGAACTAATGACAGATGATGGCTTTGACGCAACTAAAGACTATGTTAGAGTTGGCGTAAAAAGTGGTGGTTGTTCAGGTTTATCTTACGATTTAACTTTTGATAACAAAAAAAGTGAAGACGATAAAATTTTTGAAGAAAACAATGTAAGGCTTATTGTAGACAAAAAAAGCTTTTTATATTTAGTAGGTACCACTTTAGAATATTCTGGAGGTTTAAACGGAAAAGGTTTTGTATTTAATAACCCAAATGCCAATAGAACTTGTGGGTGCGGAGAGAGTTTTTCTCTTTAAAACCCTATCCCAACCTTCCTAAATGGAAGGAGAAAAAAAAGAAAAATTATGAGTAAATATACTGAGGAACAGTTAGAACAAGAATTAAAAACCCAAGAATATAAATATGGGTTTTATACAGATATAGAAAGTGATACATTTCCTGTTGGGTTAAATGAGGATGTTGTTCGTGCAATTTCTAAAAAGAAAAACGAACCCCAATGGATGACCGAATGGCGATTAGAAGCTTATAGAGTTTGGGAAAAAATGGCAGAACCAGAATGGGC
>NZ_CBFHJT010000106.1:1215-4817 GCF_965656025.1 Polaribacter sp. | reverse complement strand
TTTAACAGTACCACCTGTACCATAAATAAAAGGTTCATTGTTTCTCTGATAATCTACTTCTACATATTCAATATCATTCATAGTAAAATTAAACAAATAAGTATTATCTTGCATAAGTAGGCCATCTAAGTATACAGCCATTCGACTATCTTGTATAGAAAACCTATTAATTATATAAATTTTTCCATTCTTAAAATCATCTCTAGCTTTAATACCTGGCTTAAAGTTTAAAAAATTGGCAAGTGTTCTTTTACGATCTTTATCATCTAAAAAGAAAACTCTACCAGAAGACTTTTTCTTAATTTTTTCTATTCTCTGTTTTCTTAAATTTGTCTTTACAACTACTTCATCTAAAAGTGTGCTTTTATTTAATTGGTTAAAATTGTAAAGTTCTAATTTATTTTCTAAAGCAAAATTTATATTGTTTGAAATTAAAACATCATTTCCTTTTAATAACTTAGCTTTTGCACTAGGAAAAAACTGTACATATGTACTATTAGGTTCTTCTAAAAATCCTTTTTTCTTAAACTTAGAAATGTTCAATTTTTCGTCTTTAAGTGGGAATATTTCAGGTATTTGAAAAGACCTAATTTCTTCATCAAATTCTAAAATTTTACCATCATGGTTTTTAAGATGATGAATTAAATAACTGCTTTTTTCTTCGGTTTTCGTAAGGTTCACTCTAAATGAGATTCCTTTTTCGAACTTGTAAGCAAAATCGCTTACATTTTTGTTTTGTAAGCTCCAGTTAAAGCTACTCCAACCTTGTGTAATTAAAAGGTTGTCTAAATCGTACATAGTTTGTTTGGTAACTTTATTAAAATAATGCTCACCATTTTCTACAAAACTTTTTAAATGTGGTTGTAAAAGTGTTTGCGATATGATATTGTTTTCTTTATTGTAAGACCTCGTAGTTTTGGGTAAAATAGAAATACTTACATTGTTGTTATTTGCAAAGTTCTTACCACTAAACTGTAATGTGATTTCTGTAGAATCTTTTACTTGAGACACAAAAGCTTGCTGAGCATCTATAATATTTAAGTTGTAATAATTAAAAAAGATTCTTTCAGCAACAGGTTTGTTATTGTTGTCTAATACTGTTACAATATTAACACCAGTAGCTAATTTTAAAAACGGAATTTTAGTAGTAATAATAGTTTCATTATCAAATTCAATTTTAGTTTTATTAGTAGTGTTGTTGTTTATAATAAAATAAAATGGTTTGTTTTTAATTCTAGGTAAGGAAGTATTATTGGTTACTAAAGATATAAAAGCATTTTCTTCATTTTTAGTTACTTTAATTAAAACCCCACTATTTTTTAAGTTGCTTGCAACTCTTTTGGTAATTGTATTATCATTAAAAGAAACTTTAGCTGTATAGATTTTGTTAGGTAGGGGCGTAAAAGTAAGTCTACCAATACCTAAATTATTGAGTTTGAAATCTGTTAATTTGATATTGTTTTCAAACAAAGTACCTTTTATGTTTTTAACACCATAACCTAAAGTATCTTTTGCAATAATACCCACAGTATTTTTAACATTTGTTAAAAAAGTACCACTTTCTGGTAAAAACTGTACATCTATCTTAGAAGCTTGATAAGGTTTTTTGGGTGTAATTAAACCAGGGTTTATAATTTCTATCTTTTCTGAGTGATAATTTTTGGCATCAAAATTTAGCATCCAGTTGGTAAAAGTTTTTACAGTGTAAATTCCACTTTTAAAAGTATCATCAATTTTAAAGCTTCCATTGGCTATTCCATTATTCACCTTAAACAATTTACTCTTAATTTCTTTACCATTTTTATCTGTTATGGTTGCATATAAATTGGTGGTTTGTAAAGCGAAGTTGTTGGTGTTTTTATCAAAAACATACGAGGTAAAAGCAATGTCTTCACCACTTATATAAATAGACTTGTTTAAATGTGTAAAAACGGTTTCTTGATATATAGTAGCATTTTTTTGTAACAATACACGGGGTTCTGTGTTGTTTTGACTTTTCGTACCAAGAGATATGAATAAAGCGAATAGGAAAAATAAACTGTTTTTTGGTAGGTAGTTAAGTTGTTTCATAATTGTTAATTTTTAGATAAATTTAACAATTACTATGCCAAAAATTTTATTAACTAACTTCCTGCCCGTTTTTTACAGTCTTTTCAGGGGCAACAAAAGCCAATTTACCATCAAGTGTATCTGTCATTAAAATCATACCTTGGCTCTCTACTCCTCTAATTTTTCTTGGTGCTAAATTTACCAAAACCGATACTTGTTGACCAATAATTTCTTCTGGAGAAAAACTTTCTGCAATACCAGAAACAATAGTTCTTGTATCAATCCCAACATCAACTTTTAATTTTAAAAGTTTTTTAGTTTTTGCTACTTTTTCTGCTTCTAAAATAGTGCCAATTCTGATGTCTAGTTTTGTAAAATCATCAAATTCTATGGTTTCTTTTTGAGGAGTTACCACTTTATTTTCTTGCTCATTCGCTAATTTTGTAGCTTCTAATTTTTCTAATTGAATTTCAATGGTTTTGTCTTCTATTTTAGAAAAAAGTAATTCCCCTTTATTAATTTGATGTTCAGCAGGTAATAAAATGTCTTTTTGGGTTACGTCTTCCCAAGTTAAAGATTTCTCGACTGCGCTCGAACTGACATTGAGAATATTTTTCAACTTTGTTGATGTAAAAGGTAAAAATGGCTCCGAAACTACTGCTAAAGCTGATGCTATTTGCAAAGCCACATACATAATGGTTTTTACACGCTCTTCATCAATTTTTATCACTTTCCAAGGTTCTTCGTCTGCCAAATATTTGTTTCCTAATCTAGCTAAATTCATCAACTCTTGGCTTGCTTCTCTAAATCGATATCTTTCTATTGATTTTCCAATAATATTCGGAAACTCTTTTACGGCTGCTAAAACATCTTCATCAACTTCTGTAAAATCATTTGGAGTTGGTACAATACCCGAGTAATATTTGTTGGTTAACACCACAACTCTATTGATAAAATTACCAAAAATAGCAACCAATTCATTGTTGTTTTTTGCTTGAAAATCTTTCCAAGTAAAATCGTTGTCTTTACTTTCTGGCGCGTTTGCTGTTAAAGTATATCTTAAAACATCTTGTTGATTAGGAAACTCTTCTAAATACTCATGCAACCAAACTGCCCAGTTTTTAGAAGTTGATAATTTGTTGCCTTCTAAATTTAAAAATTCATTAGCTGGCACATTATCTGGCAAAATAAAATCGCCATGTGCTTTTAACATACTCGGAAAAATAATGCAGTGAAACACAATATTATCTTTACCTATAAAATGAACTAGTTTCGTATCGTCTTTTTTCCAATAATCTTCCCAATTTTTACCTTCTCTTGCTGCCCATTCTTTGGTTGATGAAATGTAGCCAATTGGCGCATCAAACCAAACGTATAATACTTTGCCTTCTGCATCTTTTAAAGGAACAGGAATTCCCCAATCTAAATCTCTAGTTACTGCTCTTGGTCTTAATCCGTCCTCAACCCAAGATTTTACTTGTCCGTAAACATTAGGTTTCCAGTCTTTTTTATGTCCTTCTAAAACCCATTCACGTAAAAAATCTTCGTGTTTA
>NZ_CBFHJT010000106.1:0-1116 GCF_965656025.1 Polaribacter sp. | reverse complement strand
GGAACGTAAACCCCTGCTAAATGTCCAATATGAATTGGCCCATTTGTATAAGGTAATGCTGCTGTAATAGTATATCTTTTTGGAGCACTCATGTGTTTCTCTTTAATTTTTGAGGTGCAAAAGTACGAAAAACTAAATTTTAAAATCGATTGAAAATTAATACATTTACGGTAAAAGCTATTCTATTGTTTTAATGAAAGAAAAAGATTTTATTTTGAAAAAGTTTAAACTGTTTATATTTTTTTTATGGATTTCAATTTTATCTATAAATGCTCAACAAAAAGTAGACTCTTTGATAATAAAAGCAAACCCAATTGTTTTTGTTGATGGTAATTTGGGATATGCAAATGGCTATTTACAAGGGTTTTCTGCAGGTTTTAGTATTAACTATCAAATAAAAAGAGATCTTTTTAAATTGCGATTTTTTACAATTGAAAACATTGAAAAAATTGATTTTTTTATTTTTTTTCCGATAAACATAGTTTCTACAACCTTAGATGAATATAGTTTACTTTATGGTAAAAGATATATAGAAGATAATTTTTCGTATCATTTTTCTGGAGGTATCTCATACAACAAAGAAACTTTTAATGACAATGGAAACAAAACAGTAAAAGATTCTTTTGTTGGTTTTCCTATAGAAATAGGTATTAGTTGGTTTAAATCTAAAAAAGAAAGATTCAGAATTTTTTATGGCTTAATTCCTGTTGGCAAACCCACAAGTTTTGGAAAATCTATTGGTATTAAATTGTATGGTAATATTGCTAAAAAATCTTATGTTGGTATAGGATTTTCATTTGGTTTAGGCTGGCATAAAAAATATTAAATTATGAAAAATAAATTATTTATAATATTAGTATTGATGATTTTCTCATCAATAAAAGCACAAGAAAAACGAATAACTCCACCTTCTTTGAAAGTAGGAGACACCATTGCAATTCTTGCTCCTGCAGGAATTTTAAAACCAAGTAGAAAAGCAGTGGTTTTACAAGCAAAAAAGTTGGCAGAAAGTTGGGGTTTAAATGTCATTTTAGGTAAAAATATGTTTAACCAAAACAATCATTTTGCTGGCACAGATAGTCAGCGTTGTCAAGATTTTCAAGATGCGTTGGACAA
>NZ_CBFHJT010000105.1:3390-5086 GCF_965656025.1 Polaribacter sp. | reverse complement strand
TATTTAAATGTATTATTTGCCAAAGAAAATCTAGAAGTTGCCCGAGTACAAGCAGCAATTAGTAAAAAGCAAATAGAAGCAGCAGATGCAAGATTTAAAGCAGGTGCTATTGCGAAAGGAGATTTGTTAAACTTTCAATCTACAGCAGCAAACGACTTACAGAATGTTGTATCGCAAGAAAATGCGCTAGAGTTGGCATTGTTAAACTTGGCACAATTACTACAAGAACCTGCAGATGGTTTTGATGTTGCACCTATTGATGTTGGAACACCTTCTGCAAATTTATTTTACAAAACATCTAACAGTGTCTACAACAAATCTCTAAATAATATGCCAGAAATTGCTAGAGCAAAATTGGCTATAGAAAATGCAGATATCAACATAGCAATAGCAGAAAGTGCATACTACCCAACTATTAGTGCTTCTTTAGGTCTATCTACAAACTATGGTTTTAACTTAAATCCACCTACTGGTTTTCAAAATCCAACTTTTGGTTCTCAGTTAGAAGATAACTTAGGGTATGGTGCAGGTTTTAGTGTAAACATTCCTATTTTTAATCGTTTTCAAACAAAAAATAGAATTACACAATCTGTTATTAATAAAGAAATTTCTGAAACGAGATTAGAAAACCAAAAACTACAATTAAAGCAAACTATAGAGCAAGCTTTTTTAGATGTTAAAACAGCTTTAAAAACTTATGAAGCTGCAAAAATATCTTTAGAGGCACAAAATGAAGCATTTAAAAATGCTCAAGAACGTTATAATTATGGTGCTATGACTTTGTTTGATTTTGACTTGGTAAGAACGCGTTTAGTTAATGCAGAAGCAGCAATGATACGTTCTAAGTACGATTATGTATTTAAAACAAAAGTACTTCAATTTTATTCTGGCGAGTTAGATTTAGAATAATTAAAGTTTATTTATATGCAAAACCTCACTTGTTTTAACGCAAGTGAGGTTTTTCTTTTTTGGGAAATAGTATCTTTGTAAAAAATTAGATTTTGGCAATTATTTTAAATATAGAAACAGCTACAAAAAACTGCTCTGTTAGTCTTGCAGAAAACGGTATTATTATTTCAATAAAAGAGTTGAATAATGGCAATTATTCACATGCAGAAGTTTTACATCCTTTTATAAATGATATTTTAAAAGAAACCAATATTAATTCAACTAAATTAGACGCCATAGCCGTAAGTAAAGGTCCTGGTTCTTATACAGGTTTAAGAATTGGAGTTTCTGCTTCAAAAGGGCTTTGTTTTGCTTTAAACAAACCATTAATTTCTATTGATACATTAACTTCTTTATCTCATGCAATAAGTATAGAAAGTGGTTATATTGTTCCTCTTTTAGATGCAAGAAGAATGGAGGTATATGCTGCTGTTTTTGATCAACAAAACCAAAAAGTTAGAGATATAAAAGCAGAAATTATAAGTGATACTTCTTTTTTAGAATATTTAAATGATAATAAAGTCTATTTTTTAGGTGATGGAGCTGCAAAATGCAAACCCATAATAACCCATAAAAATGCTGTTTTTATAGAAGATAAATTCCCTTCAGCCAAACAAATGGCGCAATTATCTTATACAAAGTACAAAAAAAACGACATCGAAGATGTCGCTTATTTTGAACCTTTTTATTTAAAAGATTTTGTGGTAATTCCAGAAAAAAAGAAAAAACCAATATTTTAACTATTCAC
>NZ_CBFHJT010000105.1:0-3291 GCF_965656025.1 Polaribacter sp. | reverse complement strand
TCCATTAAATCAAACTTTACTGCCCAATAATCTTCTTTTTTAACCCAAACTCTTGTAAAAAAATTAATTGAGCTATCTGCTAATTCAGATATGTTTACTGCTGGAGCAGGATCTTTTAAAACAGAGGTATGCGCATTAATTACATTAAAAATAATTTCTTTTGTTTTTTTTATGTCAGAATCGTAACCAACACCAAAAGTTATATCTACACGTCTAGTTGGTTCCGTACTAAAATTAGTAATATTTCCATTTGAAAGTGTTCCATTTGGAATAATAACTTCTTTGTTGTCTGGAGTATTTAATTTTGTAGTAAAAATTTCAATTTCTTTTACAGTACCACTTTCTCCTTGTGCTTGAATAAAATCTCCAATTTTAAAAGGTTTAAATATCATAATTAAAACACCACCTGCAAAATTAGCTAAAGAGCCTTGTAGAGCTAAACCAATTGCCAAACCAGCAGCGGCAATTATTGCAGCAAAAGATGCTGTTTCTACACCTAGTTTTGCAATTACAGTAATAAATAAAAGTATTTTAAGTGTCCAGGAAAGTAGGTTTCCTAAAAATTGTTGTAAAGAGACATCTACCTCTCTTTTTTTGAGAATTTTTTTAGTAGTATTAACAATAATCTTAATAACGATTAAACCAATTATTAACATGGCTAAAGCCATTAAAATTTTTGGTGTATACTCTATAATAAGTTCTTTTAATGTGTTTAAATATTCTTCCATAAATTAAATTTGAGAGTTATAATAGTTAAAAATAGTTACTAAGTCTTCTATTTTCTTTCTATTTAATTTTTCTTTTTTCATATACTTTTTTATCATGTTAGATTGCTCATTAAAAAGCTTATAAAAATCTTTTTTTCTTCTAGGTAATTTTGTGAGTTCACCATTATTAATACTTACATAATAGCTGTCTCTATTTCTTACAAACTTTGATTTTTTGGTAGTTTCAAATTGAGTTACAGCTACTTTTCCTTTTTTAAATTCTACATTTTGTTTGGTGTATAAAGAAGCATTTCCTTGAACGTTCAACTCAAAATATTGTAATTTTCCATCAAGTTTAAGTACAGTAAATTTTTTATCAATGACAACAAAATTTATAATTTGGTTTTCTGTTTTTGACAAAAAATAAATAGTACCATTTTTAATAAATTCCATCTCATCAGCAAAAATATTATACCTAAAATAAAATTCATTTTTAAGATCATCTACGATGGCTTTTTGATATTCTTCCGTATAAAATCTTAATTGTTGTGTTTTTGCAGCTGCATTTTCTGGAACAACACCTTCAATTTCTGTGTTTGGCCCTTTAATGGTTATAGACAAACCGTTTTGTCTTTGAACTTGTGCAGTTAAACTAATAGTAAACATTACAAGTGTAGTTAAGTAATATTTTTTTAAATTTTTCATAGTATAATTATTTATAAAAGCAAATTTAACAAAATAGCAATAATAGCTGGTATGGACTGTATATAAAATATCTTTATTTTTTTTGTTGAATATGCCCCGTAAATACCTGCCATAAAAACACAAATTAAAAAAAATAATGTAGTCTCTGTTTTTTGTTGCAATATGGACCATAATAAACCAATAGCAATAAAACCATTATATAAACCTTGGTTTGCAGCCATAACTTTCGTTTCTTCGGCAAAGTTTTTATTTTTTAAGCCGAATGCTTTGATCCCTTTTTTGGTGGTCCATAAAAACATTTCTAAGTACACTATATAAATGTGAATTATAATAACCAAACCAACAAAAAATATTTTTAAATAGTGCATTTTTTATATGTAAAAGACGATTTAACTACTATTAAAACCGTCTTTATGAGTTTTTAAAGTTCTTGATATTAATTTACTTCAAAAGTAATTTTAAGATTTACTCTAAATTCTGTTACTTCATCATCGTTTACAACTGCACTTTGAGATTGTACAAATACAGATTTAATATTTTTTACTGATTTAGAAGCTTGTTTTACTGCTTTTTTCGTTGCGTCTTCCCAACTCTTTTCTGAGTTTGCTAATACCTCGATAACTTTCATTACTGCCATAATACTATATTTATTTATATGTTGATACTTGTAAATATAAGAAAATCAATGAATTTGGGCTAACATTTCCTCAATGTTAAATTAATGTTACCAAAATGTTTGCAAATTGTTATTTAAATATGTATATTTGTAAATATAATGTTAACCCCAAAAAATAAAAATTATGAAAACTTTACTTACAATAGCTATTTTTTGTATTGCTGCAATAGGATATTCTCAAGACAATAAACCTACATATGAAGCTGAGGGTGATTTAGTAAAAGCTACTTACTACTATGAAGACGGTACAATAAGTACAGAAGGATACTTTAAAGATAAAAAGCTTACAGGCAAATGGACTCGCTTTGATAAAAAAGGAAATAAAACGCAATTAGCTTTTTATAAAGAGGGTAAAAAGACTGGTAAATGGTTTATTTGGTCAGATGATTCTTTAAAAGAAATTACCTACAATAACAATAGCATAGAAAATGTAAATTTGTGGAAGTCTGATACTAAATTGGCCTCTAACAAATAAATTTAAAATTTTTTTACTTAAAACTCCAAACGTTATGTTTGGAGTTTTTTTGTTTTATAGCAATGCCTGTAAATTTAGTTCAAACAATTTTGTAATTGGTTTTTCTACTGTTGTATTATTTTGCTTGTTAATAAAGGTTATCTTTTCAAAATCTCCATTATTATTTGTATCAGTAAGTATTAGTTCGTTATTATTTTCTAGTATAAGAATGCAAGTTTCAGTAACACCATCTTCATTTTTATCAAAAGATTTACCAATAATCTTCCCATAAGCATTATAAGTGATGCATTTTTCGTAAACACCATTTTCATTATCGTCTATACTTTTTGTCAATTGGTTTCCATAAATATCATAAGAATAAACAAGCTCGTAGTTATAGTCGAAATTTTTATCTACATATTGGTTAGATAGTTTATTGTTATTTTTCCAAAAACTATATAAAATATCTTCCGCTTGATTCAATTCAAAATTAAAGTTTTTACTTTCTAATAGGTTTTTGTTTGTTTGCAGAAGTTGATAATATTTATAAGACAATATTGTAATAAGGGCTATTAAAATATAAATAACAATGTTTTTGGTTTTCATAGTTCTAGATGAGTTATAAGCAAAAAAAAGCTTAGAGAATCTCTAAGCTTTTTTAAAATCTATCTTTTTTTGTTATTCTACTAATAAAGAGAAAGGAATGTTGTAGCTAACGCCTACTGGTTTTCCTCTTTGTCTTCCTGGTT
>NZ_CBFHJT010000104.1:0-5237 GCF_965656025.1 Polaribacter sp. | reverse complement strand
CTCTTGTACTTAGCACCTTACTTTTTGTATGCAAATAAAAACGACCTACACCTGTAGTTTTTTCTTCGTTAATTATTGTATAAGAACCATTTATACCTAAGAAAATAAAACTGTTTAGTAGTCTATCTTCTAAATAAATATTAATGTTTTTTGGTTTGTTCGAATAATCTATAGAAAAAGTTAAGCTATGCTCTCCGTTTACAGATAAAGGAATAACAGTTTCTTCTATATTTTCTGTCGGTAATGTTTGTATAGATAGGTTTTGGCTATCTAAATTTACAACTAATCTAGTAGCCAAAGAAAAGGAAGCATTTTCATCAGAAATAGAAGAGCTGTCATAGCCATTATCAAAATAAATGGTTTTGTTCGGTATAAAATATATTTCTGTGCTTTTTTTCTGATTAGTTTGATTTTCTAAAGTTAAGTATACTCTAAACGTATCATCTGTTGTTTTATTAAAAACATCTGTTGTTTGGTGTTCTTGCCAAGATTCTAAAAAGTTAAAACTTCCACTTGAACCAGCATCCACAAAAAAACCTTGACCAGGTGCTAGGTATCTAGATGGAGAACCATTATTTACAGCAATATAATCGTTTATTGTATTGTCCCAAAACCATACAGTTTCTTCACTTAAAAGAGCTGAATTTTGAGTAAGTATATTATCTGTTGTCACAGTATTTTCATTTACTGGTAAATAAGAAGGAAATGGATTACCCACTAAAACAGAATTGTCTATGCTACCTGTAGCAATAGCAATAGAAGCATCTGCAGTTGGCATAGTGCCCGTAAAAGCAATATCTGAACCACTACTTAGTTGTACGCCATAACCTTTGGCACTTTCCATAGATCCAGTAGAGGTTGGTTCATAAAAAACATACCCTGTACCTGCGTAGCCCGTAGTAGCGCTATTATCATAATAATACAAGCCAATATTACCACTAATACCAGTTTTTGGGCTATTTGTACTAATAAAATTTTCTATAGTTTCCCCAATTACTGGTGATGCCGTGTTGTAATATTCATTTCCATTGGGTAAATTTCTGTTGTAAGTTAAATTACCAGAAGAAGTTCCATCAACAATAATAGAACCACCAGAATTAAGGGTAAGTCCGTTATTTGTAGTTAGATTTCCTTGAACTGTTAAACCGCCTTCAATGGTTAATGAAGCTCCAGAATCTACTGTTAAATTATCAACTGCAAACTCTGAAGAAGCATCTATAGTAGGGTAATTAGTAACTACAGGAATTGTTACATCTAAAGAACAGTCAGAAATATAGCCATCTTGCCAATTATCAGGTGTATTCCAATCTGTATCAGTATTTCCGGTCCAAACAAATTCTGTTAACTCACCACCATCTGTAAATGTCCAAGAATCTGAGGAAATCATATTAGCTTTTGCTGCAACTGCGGCAGGCGAACAATATTTAGAAGTTCCTCCATGAAAAGCAATGGAGGGTTGTAAACTTTGGGCATTCCAACCAACTAATAAAGTATTGTAATTTTCTAAAGATAATTCTGCACCTCTAAGTATATTATTCATTGTGGTTACTCCACTAATATCCCACCCACTAATATCTTGGTCAAAGGCTACGGCATCTCTAAAAGTATTATTCATTCTTGTTGCAGATGAGGTAATCCACCCACTAACATCTTGATTAAAAGAAGAAGCACCATTAAATAAATTATTAAAATTTGTAACATTGCTCACATCCCAATTACTGATGTCTTCATTAAAAGAAGGGCAATTTCTAAACATTTGAGCAATACTTGTAACATTATTTAAGTTCCAACTATTCCAATTGGTTGCAGAACCTGTTCCTATAGAAGTTGCATTTCTAAACATTCTTAAAGTAGAACCACAAGAAGATAAATCTGGAACATCAGTAGCATTGTTTACCAAATTTGCACAACCATCAAAAGCCCTTACCATAGAAAACCATACTTGATTTGTACCCCACTGTTCTATAGATTGTATTTTATTTTTATCACCTGTATTATTAAAATATATTCTATTAAAAGTACCTGTTATAGTAACAGTATAAGTATTTGCAGTTGCGTAAGTATGAGAAATCACAGGAGCACTTCCTGTATGTGTTGTTGTTCCTGAACCATCACCCCAATCTACAGTACAATTGTAACCACCACCATTTGTAGGTATGGTTATAGATTCGCTAGCAGTGGTAGTTTGCCATGTAGTAATAAATTCTGTTTGAGCAAAACAATTAAAAGAAATTAATAAGAACATGCAAACTAAAAAAATGTATTTTTTCGGGAGAAACATATCATTTTAATTAACTATAAAAGTATGATATAATTTTGACTTTTCATAATTGGCAACAAGACATTAGATATCGTATTTTTACATTGATTGAAAACGATTCAAACATATAGAAAAATTATTCATGTAGATATGGATGCATATTATGCCTCTGTTGCGCAGCTGGACAATCCAGAATTGAGAGGAAAACCAATTGCTGTTGGTGGTGGAGGTGATAGAGGAGTAGTTTCTGCTGCAAGTTATGAAGCTCGAAAATTTGGCGTAAAATCTGCCATGAGTAATGTATTGGCAAAGCAAAAATGCCCACATATCATTTTTGTAAAGTCAGATTTTGCAAGATATAAAGAGTTAACAGCTAAAATAAGAGCCATTTTTTATGAGTATACAGATTTGGTAGAACCGCTTTCTTTAGATGAAGCGTATTTAGATGTTACCGAAAACAAAAAAGGAAATCCGTCAGCGAATGATATTGCTAGAGAAATTAGGCAACGGATTTATGAAGAAACAGGTTTACGAGCCTCAGCAGGTATTTCTATCAATAAGTTTATTGCAAAAGTAGCTTCTGATATTAACAAACCTAATGGGCAAAAAACAGTTCATCCAGAAGAAGTAATTCAGTTTTTAGAAGAATTACCCGTAAATAAGTTTTATGGCGTGGGTAAAGTTACTGCTGCAAAAATGTATAATTTAGGAATTTTTGTTGGGAATGATTTAAAGAAAAAATCACTCGAAGAGTTGGTACAATTATTCGGAAAATCAGGAGCACATTATTATAATATAGTTCGTGGAATTCACAACAGCCCTGTAAAACCAAACAGAATTAGAAAATCTTTGGGAGCAGAAAGAACTTTTTTTGAAAACATTTCTTCAGAAATATTTATGTTAGAAAAGTTAGACAATATTGCTGATGAATTAGAAAGAAGAATGATTAAAGCCAATACAAAGGGAAAAACAGTAACTTTAAAAATAAAATATTCTGATTTTACACAACAAACTAGAAGCAAAACAATGCCTAATTTTTTGCAATTAAAAAATGAGTTTATGCCTATTGTAAAAGAGCTTCTGTTTCAAGAAAAATTATTAAATTCTGTACGTTTATTGGGTATTTCTTTTGGAAATTTAAATACAGAAAAAAAAGAACCAGTTTGGGTACAATTAAAGTTCGATTTTTGACGAAAACTAGGTTTTAGTCATTCTGAACTTGTTTTAAAATCTCCTTAAAAATTTATTATGAATCTAAAAATAAAAAGAACCAATTCAGAAAGCAAAGATTTTATTAATTTGGTAAATCAATTAGATGCGTATCTTAAAATTACTGATGGAGATGAGCACGATTTCTACAATCAGTTTAATAATATAGACGTATTAAAACATGTTGTTGTTTTTTATGATGATAATGTTGCTGTGGGTTGTGGTGCCATTAAAAAGTTTGACGAGATTTCTGTAGAAATAAAAAGAATGTACGTTTCTGAAGGAAAAAGAGGAAAAGGAGTTGCTCAAAAAATATTGAAAGAATTAGAAATTTGGGCAAAAGAAATGGGTTATAACAAATGTGTTTTAGAAACAGGGAAAAGACAAGCAGAGGCTGTACAATTTTATAAAAAATGCCGCTATCAAATCATACCAAATTACGGACAATACATAGGAATGCAAAACAGTATTTGTTTTGAAAAAACACTATAAATGAACTTTAGTTACTGGGAACTCAAAGAATGGTTTACCGACATCGATTTTACAGTTGTTGGGAGTGGCATTGTTGGTCTAAACTGTGCTTTAGAACTCAACAAAAAGCATCCAAAAGCTAAAATTTTAATTTTAGAAAAAGGTATGTTGCCTCAAGGAGCTAGCACAAAAAATGCAGGTTTTGCTTGTTTTGGTAGTTTATCTGAGTTGATAGATGATTTAAAAACACATTCAGAGTCAGCCGTTTATAATTTGGTTGATAAACGCTGGAAAGGACTGCAATTATTAAGACAAAATTTGGGTGATGCAACAATAGATTTTCAGCAAAACTTTGGCTTTGAATTATGTAATTCTAAAGCGTTTTTTGAGGAATGTAATTCACAAAAAGATAGTATAAATAAATTGCTAAAACCAATTTTTAAAAAAGATGTTTTTTTGGTTCAAAAAGACACATTTGGTTTTAAAAAAGTAACATCTAACCATTTTGTAAATATTTTTGAAGGGCAATTAGACACTGGTAAAATGATGAACGAGTTACTTTTAAAAGCTCAAAAATTAAACATAAAAATAGTAAACAATATTTCTATAGAAAGTTTTTTAGAAACTGGAAAAAGTGTTGAGATAAAAACCAACAAAATTACATTTAAAACCCATAAATTATTGGTGGCAACAAATGGTTTTGCAAATCAACTTTTAGAAGAAAAAGTACAACCAGCAAGGGCGCAAGTACTTATAACAAAACCCATTAAAAATTTACATATAAAAGGCACTTTTCACTTAGATAAAGGCTATTATTATTTTAGAAATATAGACAATAGAATTTTATTTGGTGGAGGCAGAAATTTAGATTTTAAAACAGAAACAACATCAGAGTTTGGGCAAACCAAAATCATACAAAATGAATTAGAAAAAATTTTAAAAGAAACCATTTTACCAAATACACATTTTGAGATTGATCACAGGTGGAGTGGTATTATGGGAGTAGGCAATCAGAAAAAAGCCATTGTAAAACAACTTTCAGAAAACGTTTTTTGTGGAGTAAGATTAGGTGGAATGGGTGTTGCTATAGGAAGTTTAGTAGGTAAAGAATTAGCAGAAATATTAGATGAATAGAGATTTCTCGATTGCGATCGAAATGATATTTGCAATATGAAAACAAGTTTTGAAATTATAATAATTGGTGGAGGTTTAGCAGGATTATGTAATGCAATCCACCTGTCTAAATTTGGTAAAAAAGTTTTGTTGATAGAAAAAAACAGCTATCCAAAACACAAAG
>NZ_CBFHJT010000103.1:0-5379 GCF_965656025.1 Polaribacter sp. | reverse complement strand
GTCATTTGTTTCGCATTCCATTTGATTTCAAAATTGATTAAACTATTAAAAGCTTTATCAAAATAATTGACTTTTTTATCGCCAAAATCAAACGCTTTTCCATGAGAAATGGCATAATTATATACTTCTCCTACCAAATAAAAATTGTTATCATCTAACACTTTTTCTGGGTTATTTTTCTTGTACATTTCAAAAGCAGCATCACATTCTTGTTTAAATTCTTGCCAAACAAATTCTTCTGTATGCTTTACCGTATCTACTCTGTAGCCATCAATACCAAATTCTGTAATGTAGTCTGTTAACCATTTCATGATGTAAAAACGAGGTGCTCTTGGATGTCCTGTTCTTGCAAAGAAATCGTCTAACTCTTTTATTTCTTGTTCATAACGTCCTTCAGCTTTCCATTTTGCCACTAATTGTGGTGGTAAATCCACATTCTCATTACTTTCGGTTTTGATATCTGGTAAGTTTTTTACCAAAGTACAAGTAACTGTATTTTCGTAATTGTTGTATTTACATTGTGGTTCCGTTCTTACCCAATCTGATGGCCAAACAGGGTCTTTTTCGGTTACAGGACCTGTATGATTGATTACTGCATCTAACAAAACACGTATTCCGTTTTTGTGAGCAACTTGTACCAACTCTTTTAAATCTGCTTTAGTTCCGTAATTTGGATCTATTTTTGTCCAATCTTTTGCCCAATACCCATGATAACCGTAAGACAAACCTGTGCCTTCATCTGTCCCACCATGAATTTGCTCTACAATTGGTGTCATCCAAATAGCATTGATACCCAATTTTGTAAAATAACCTTCTTTTATTTTTTGAGTGATTCCTTTAATATCTCCTCCTTCAAATCCTCTTAATTTTCCTGTTTCTTTGGTTCTATCAAAATTGATGTCATTGGTAGTATCTCCATTGTTGAAACGATCCGTTAATAGGAAATAAATGTTTGCGCCTTCCCAAACAAAAGGTTGCTTTTGGTTTTTGCTTACTGCACTTTTGTCTGAATTTTGTTGAGCACAACTGAAAAAAAGTGCAATACTTGCTAATAAATATATTTTTTTCATGGATACTTGTTTTTTATTTTATGATGTATTTAATATGTTATAATTCTTAACGCTATTTTTTAGATAAATCTGATGCTAAATTTTCTAATGTTTTTCCTTTGGTTTCTGGCATTTTAAATTTCACCCATAACAGTTGAAAAATCATCATTAAACAAAAGAATGCAAACACTGTTGCAGGTCCTATTTTATTAAATAAGAAAGGTACAAATGATGGAATTATAGCGGCTAACACCCAATGTACCGAAGCCCCAAACGATTGACCAGCTGCTCTAAGTTTGGTTGGAAATATTTCTGAAATAAACACCCAAATAACAGCTCCTTGCCCAATTGCATGTGCAGCAATAAACACAAAAAAGAAGATTGGTATGTTTGCACCATCCCATTTAAAAAAGAAAGTTAAAGACACCAATGCTAATGAAATAATATAACCAATAGAACCAATATACATTAGGTTTTTTCTACCAAACTTATCTATCAATGCAATACCAACAATTGTAAAAACTAAATTTACAACACCAATACCAATAGAACTTAAAAAAGAAGTGGATTCTCCTAAACCAGCAAGTTCAAAAATTCTAGGTGCATAATATAAAAATGCATTGATACCGGAAACCTGATTAAAGAACGCAATAAAAAAAGCGAGCATTAAGGGCAATCTAAACTTTTTCATGTAAATATTTTCTTTATCTGTTGCTACTACTTTTTCTTTTTCAATTTCTGCAATCTCCTTTTCAATTTCGTCTTCAGGAACAATTGTTTTTAAGATTTCTATTGCTTGTTTTTTATCTTTTTTATATTCTAATAACCACCTTGGACTTTCAGGTATTTTAAGCACCAATAAAGAGTAAATAATAGCTGGTAATGCCTCTATACCCAACATAAATCTCCATGCATCTTCTCCAAAATCTTTAAAAAAGTAATTTGATACATAAGCAATTAAAATACCAAAAACAATATTAAACTGATACATAGCCACTAGTTTCCCTCTGTCTTTTGCAGGAGCAATTTCTGAAACATAAGCAGGCGCAACAACCGTTGATATACCAATACCTAAACCACCTATAAATCTAAACACAGCAAATAGATAAGGATTTGAAACCAATGCAGAACCCAATGCAGAAATAAAGAATAAAAACCCTATACTAATTAAGGTTTTTTTTCGACCTAGTTTGTTGGTTGGAATATACCCAAAAAAAGCACCAATTACAGTTCCCCAAAGTGCAGTTGACATTACAATTAAACCATGAAATAAGTCTGAACTTTGCCAGAACCCTTGCAACTGTTTATCTGCTCCAGAAATTACAACTGTATCAAAGCCAAACAGAAACCCTGCCAGAGCTACAACTATTGAAAAGAAAAGTAATTTAGATTTTTTCATAAAAAATAATTTTTGGTTAAAACTTTTTTCAAACTAGTTTACCAAGTTTTTTTCACATTATTCATCCTAAAATTGGTGATTTGTGCATTTTCTATACTTTCCATTTCTAAATTAGAAAAGGGTTCTTTAGGAAAAAATATGGCTGTCATTGAATATTTACCGTTGTTTATTAAAATTTCTATAGACGCTCTATCTAAAATAATTTGAAAATCAGTAATTTTTTCATCAATAGGCATTTTTTGTAGACTTTCTGCAAATTTATCACTGAAATTTGTGATTCCAGATTGTGATCTATCTAATGAGAAAATACGATTATTTAACTCTAATTTAAGCTTTTCATTTTTACTATTAGAAAGCAATAAACTCATTTGTTTTCCCTCGAAATTAAAAGAGATTTCTGCTTGTGAAAGATTTATTTTTTTAGCAGAATAAGGCAATTGTATTTCGTCTTTAGATTGTGTTTCATCTAAAATATCATCAAAACCTTCTGAAATATTTTGTCTTAAAAAATAACCATCATCATTTTTTTCCAAAACTAATTCTCTTGGCAACGTCATTGCACTTCGCCAAATTCTTGTTGGTGTTTTTTGTGCATACAGCCAATTACTCATCCAAGAAATTAAGATTCTTTTGTTTTTGGGCGCATTGTAAAAGGTAACACCAGCATAATAATCTGTACCATAATCCAACCAAATTGAGGGCTGTACATTTTTAAAAACTTCTCCATCAAAGTCACCAATAAAATATCGTGTTCCAGAGCCTCCATTTGGTGTATATTTATCATGATTTACAATCATTACCCATTTTTCTTTTTCATCTCCTTTTACCTTCATTTTAAACAAATCTACACACTCCCAAGTACCTGTTTTAGAAATATTTGGATTGGGTTTAAAATCACTTTTATATTTCCAGTCTTTTAAATTATCTGAAGAAAATATTTTGACTCTATCTCCAGAAGCAAGTACCATATTCCAAGCGTTAATTTCATCATTCCAAAACACATTTGGATCTCTAAAATCTCGTTCACTAGAATTTTTTATTACTGGATTTCCTGAGTATTTTGTCCAAGTTAATCCTTCATCTAAACTATAGGCGATTGCTTGACTTTCTGTATTACGATATCCTTGTTTCCAAAGTTCATCATTATGATAGGTAAATATTGCAATCATTGCATTTTTTCCAAATCCAGCTGTATTTTTCTTATCAATTACTGCACAACCAGAAAATATATTACCCAATTTATCAGGATAAAGAGCTATGGGATGATGTTCCCAATTAAAAAGATCTATACTACTTGCATGGCCCCAATGCATTGGACCCCAAACAATGTCTTTAGGGTAATATTGATAAAAAAGATGATACTTACCTTTATAATAAACCAATCCATTAGGATCATTCATCCATTTACTTTCTGGTGTAAAATGGAATTGAGGCCTGTGAGTTTCATTATAATAATCATTAGAATTTGATTGACAGAAACCATGAAATGATAGAAAGAGTAGTATTAAAGTTATAATTCTCATATTACAATTGTAAAATAAACGATTCTAAAGGTTTTAGTTTTAAATTAATAAGCCCCTTACCTTCTTGAACGTTTAAAGTAAATGTTTCTTTTTGATACAATTGATCTGTTACTTCATATTCACCATCAGCTAAATTCCATTTTTTAATAATTTCTGATGGAATTTCCAACACAAATCGATGATTCCCTTTGGCATCAAAATTTGAAACAATGATTAATTTTTCGTTTTCTGACCAACGTACAAAAGACAAGATTTTATCACCATAATTCAAGGTTTTATCTCTATTGTATTGATGAATATCTGCATATTCACCCATTAATGCATCCGAAGAAATGGTAAAATTTAAAAGTCTTTTGTAAAAATCTCTTAAAGCAAGTTCTTCTTTGGTTGATTGCCCTCCATCAAAATTTTTATCATTTACCCATCTTTGTACACTTGGTACACCAACATAATCAAAAATTGAAGTTCTTGAGGATGTTCCAAAACCTGCATTTTCTGAACCATCTTCCCCTAACTCTTGTCCGAAATAAATCATAGTTGGCGCTGAAGAAATGGTGGCAGAAACGACCATTGCTGGTTTTGCTTTTTCAGCACTTCCTGCAAATTCGGGACTTGCAATACGTTGCTCATCATGATTTTCTAAAAAATGTAGCATATGATGCTCAATATCTTTTAAATCGTCAATAATTGGAGGGATGTTATCTGTTAAACCATAGCCTTGCATCACATGTTTTATAGTATCATACAATTGTACTTTGTCATACAAATAGTCCATTTTGCCTTTCTTGATATAATCTCTATACAAGGAAGGATTGTAAACTTCCGCCAATAAAAAAGCATCTGGATTTTTCATTTTTATAGACGAATTCATGTAGCTCCAAAACTCAACAGGTACCATTTCTGCCATATCATATCTAAATCCATCAATCCCTTTCTCGATCCAATATAGAGCAATATCTCTGAATTTCACCCAAGAATTGGGTACTGTTTTATCTTGCCAAAACTCGAAATGTTTTTTATAATCTTCGTTTTCGAAACCTTGTGGTAATTCGTCAAAATCTTTTTTTCCTTCAGGCGAAATTCCATAATTTACTTTTACAGTTTCGTACCAATCGTAAAAATTAGGTTTTGGAGATCGTGAGCCATTTCCTGTCCATTTGGCTGGATTTTCATTGAATTCTCTATCTGATAAAGGGTGATTTTTTCCTTCTAAAGGCACGTATCCATTTTGAAAATCTGGGACTTCAAAAGGTGTGTTTGGTACATAATAAAAGTTATTATTTACATCATATTCTTTGGACGTATCATCATCTGCTCCAAAATCTTTCGTTCCTTCAGGATTAGAGATACTTTGATAATTTCTGGCTACGTGATTTGGAACAATATCAATAATTACTTTTAAATTGTT
>NZ_CBFHJT010000102.1:0-6197 GCF_965656025.1 Polaribacter sp. | reverse complement strand
AAAAACCTTACAATTTCAAAAAGAAAATATTTTAAAAGAATTAGAGCAAAAAAACAAAGACTTACATGAATATGCTCATATTGTTTCACACGATTTAAAATCACCATTAAGAAGTATAGATGCCTTGGTCTCTTGGATTAAGATGGATAATGCAGATAAGTTTGATGATGTAACCATTCAAAACTTTAATTTAATAGAAAAAACATTAGAAACTATGGAAAAACTGATTTCTGATGTTTTAGAATATTCTAGTGCAGGCGCAAACACACACAAACAAGAAAGTGTAGATCTAAATAAAACATTAAATGATTTAAGAAAGGTACTCTTTATACCAGAAAATATTTCATTAAACGTGTTAACTAAATTGCCAGTAATTATTGGTGATAAAACAAAATTTCAACAGTTATTTCAAAACTTTATAAGTAATGCAATAAAATTTTCTGATAAAGAAAAAGGTATTGTAGAAATTGATTGTATAGAAAAACCAATGTATTATCAATTTTCAATTAAAGATAATGGAATTGGTATCGAAAAAAAATATTATGATAAAATCTTTGAAGCGTTTCATTCTTTAAATAAAAGTGAAGATTCCTCAGGAATTGGATTATCAATCGTTAGAAAAATAATCGATTTATATAAAGGAGAAATTTGGTTGGAAAGCGAACCAAATGTTGGAACTATTTTTTATTTTACCCTAAAAAAAACAACCTAATGAAAATAGTACAACTTAGAAAAAAAAGTAATTCTGATTGGCAGTACCTATCTGAAAAAATAAATTTAGTTGCACCATTAGTGTTAGTTTTTGGTAATAGATTTATGTTAGAAGATGATGAAATTGTTAATGAAATAAAATCTTTATTTAAAAACGGTCATATTGTTTTTGGTTCTGCATCTGGAGATATTTCTTCAATATCTGTAAATGACGATAGTTTAACAATTACAGCTATAGAATTTGAAAAAAGTTCTTTTATAATTAAAACTACTAACGTTTTAGACTCAATTTCTAAGTCACCAATAGATAGTCTTAGTGTTGGTAAAAATTTAATTAATCAGTTACCAAAAGAAGGGTTAAAGTATGTTTTTGTGTTATCTGAGGGAAGTTTTGTTAATGGAAGTCAATTAACAAAAGGTATGAATGGAACCACAGAAGATAACTTGCTAATTACAGGAGCATTATGTGGTGATGGTGCAAGGTTTGAAAAAACTTTATCTTCTTACAATGAAAACCCAAAACAAGGAGAAATTGTTGCTATTGGTTTGTATGGAGAAACTTTAGAGGTATCTTTCTCTATCAATAGTGGTTGGACTCCTTTTGGGCCAGAAAGAATTGTAACAAAATCTAAAGGAAATGTTTTATACGAGTTAGACAATTTACCAGCGTTAGACTTGTATAAGAAATATTTAGGCGAAAAATCTAAAGAACTTCCAGGAGCAGCATTACTGTATCCTTTAAACGTAAAAACAGACAACGAAAAACAAAAAATTGTTCGCTCTATTTTAAATATTAACGAAGCTGATAACTCTATGATTTTAGCTGGAGATATTTTTGAAGATTCTAAAGTACAATTAATGATGACCAATGTAGATAATATTGTAAATGGTGCAGAACAAGCAGCATTAAATGCATCTGAATTAAGAAATAACAAACCAGAATTAGCAATATTAGTAAGTTGTATTGGTAGAAAATTAGTACTCGATCAAAGAGTAGAAGAAGAGGTAGAAGAAGTAATGGAGGTTGTAGGAAATACAACAACAATTACAGGTCTATATTCATATGGAGAAATAGCTCCATTTAGAGGAGAAAATAATTGTCAACTGCATAATCAAACCATGGCAGTTACTTTAATAAGCGAGTAGGATGAATCCACTTATAAAAAGACAAATAAGAAAATATCTTCCTAAAGAATTTAAATATAAAAAAGATTTAGATAAGTTTTTAGATGCAGTAAACAAATCTTATACTACAGCAGATGAGCAGTTTTCTATGCTTCAAAGAGCCACAAAAATTAGCTCAGAAGAACTTTTTGTTGCAAATCAACAATTAAGAGAAGAGTCAGTATCTCAAAAAAAAGTAATTGCTAAGTTAGAAAATGTAATAGATCAATTACAGGTTTACGATTTAAATAAAGAGCGTCCAAAAGAAACTACAGACTCTTTAAAATTAGTAGACTTTATCGATTCTCAAACCAAAGAAATTATTAATATAAATAAACAAAAAGATTTATTAGTAAAGAACTTAGAGCGTCAAAATCAAGAATTAAATGATTATGCACATATGGTTTCTCACGATTTAAAATCACCATTACAAAGTATAGAGGCTTTAATAGTTTGGATTCAAGAAGATTATGCAGATGTTTTAGATAGTTCAGGTAAAAAAAGCTTAAAGCTTATTAGAGATAACGTAGAAAAAATGGATACCTTAATAAAAGGTATTTTACAATACTCTACTATTGGAAAAAAACAAACAGACTTTTACGAAGTAGACGTACAAGTTCTTGTTAATGAAATTACAGAAGAAAAATTTAACGCTGGTAATATTGAATTTATAATTCCGAATACATTACCTAAAATTAAAGGAGATAAATTTGGACTTGAGCAATTATTGATCAATTTAATAGACAATGCTATTAAATTTAATGATAAAGAAAAAACGGTTATAAAAATTGGTTTTACAGAAGAATTAGAATTTTGGAATTTTTACATAAAAGACAATGGAAAAGGTATTGATAAACAATTTTTTAATAAAATATTTGTTGCATTTCAAAAATTAGAAAACGATTACAAATCTGCAGGCATTGGTTTGTCTATAGTTAAAAAACTAGTAGAAGTTTATAATGGTAAAATTTGGTTAGAGTCTGATTTAAATGTAGGTTCAACCTTTTATTTCAGTATAAAAAAATAACATGGAGAAACCTAATTTAGAATATATAAACCAATTGGCAAGAGGACGCGAGTCTATAAAAAACGAATTGATAAGTGTTGTAAAAACAGAGTTTCCAGAAGAAAAAAAAGATTATTTTGAAAGTCTAAAACAAAAAGATTTTAAAAAAATAGAAGAAAATGTTCATAGACTTAAACATAAAATTAGTATTTTAGGACTTGAAAAGAGTTACAAATTAGCTAATGAGTTTGAACATAATCTTCGTGAGCATAGTTTAGAAAGACAGCAAGATTTTGAGAAAATTTTAATAGCAATTACAAATTATATAGAAACTATATAACTTTTATGAATTGTATTATTATAGATGATGAAAAAATGTCAAGGGTTATTTTAAAAACCTTGTGTAATGAAATTGAATCACTAAATATTATTGAAGAATTTTCTAGTGCAATTCAAGCTATGAAATTTTTAAATACGACCAAGGTTGATTTAATATTTTTAGACATACATATGCCAGATTTTAATGGTTTTGATTTTGTAGAAACTCTTAAACATAAAACAAAAATTGTTTTAATTACTTCTGATGACCAATTTGCTATAAAAGCTTTTAAATACTTAAATATTGTTGATTATTTATTAAAACCACTTACTTTAGATTCTTTAGAAAGATCTATAGAAAAAATAAAAACGATTGATATTGGTACGATTACAGATTCTGAAATTTCAGAAAAGAATCAAAATTATTTATCAGATTTTATTTTTGTAAATATAAATCATAGGTTAATCAGATTATCAATAAATGAAATAAATTTAATTCAGTCCGATAGAAATTATATTTTAATTTCAACAGATACTGAAATATATAAAGTTAATAGTCCTTTAAAAAATATTGAACAAAAACTACCATCAAAAAACTTTTTTAGAGTACACAAATCATATATAATTAATTTAAATAAAATTGTAGATATAGAAGAAAACACTATTGTTATTAAAAAGAAAGTAATTCCAATTGGCAAAAAATATAGGATAAATTTAAAAAACCGTTTAAATATAGTTTAATATACACTAATTAAAAAAATATGTTACTTTAAAAACTTATATTTAACTTATTTATATTTTTAAAGACACTTTATTGATATATCCTAATTATTACTACGTTCATACATACTATTTCTAGTTTAATCATTAAATTCTTTATATTTTCTTAATTTTTTTTTAATTTATAAAATAATTTATAAATTAATTTATAATAAATGAAAAATAAGATAAAAGTTAGACACAATAAAAGTTGTATTAAAAATGTTATTTGTCCAGGTTGTAAATCTTCTTACATAAAAAGGTTAGGAAAATTTCTTTTCCCTAAAATAATCGAATCAAGGTTATATAAGTGTAGTTGTTGTAATAAATTTTATTTTAAAACTCCATATTGGTATAAACCAATTAATATTTCTAAGTAATTCTTTTTTTAATGATTGACACTTAAAAAAAATCAATAATCATATAAAATTTATACATCATTTAAATAATTGTGTATAATAATTCAAAATGTTTTTAATACTTATAAAAATAAAATCTAACTAAAAGAAAAAAAAATTAATTAATCAAACATATAAATATCTAACAGATTTTATTTTAAGAAAGATATTAGTTGTTTAAATAAAAATTAAAGTTTAATTATAAGTTTATTATTTCTTAAAATCTCTTTACTAGAATGTCTTTTAGTAATTAATGTCCTATTTCTATCTGTCATCAATATACTTGGGTCTATAATCAATAGTGACTTGGTTGACTATTTTAGAGCCTGCAACACTTCTTTATTTGATAGGTCTTCGCCTTGTTTTCTTTTGTAATAGTTTTTTTTTTAAAAGAGGCTTGTATCCTTGTATAAATGTGTCTATAAATAGCTTCGTGATAAATAGACATTACAATATTATTAGGATATAATTTTTTAATTATAACTGAAATTTGTTCTTGAGTCCAATTTGATAAATGTCATTTATAGACAAAAACTTTTAGCCAAGTATATGTTATTATTTTAATCAAGATTTCTTTTATTTTAATAGTCTTCTTTAGCACCCCAATGAGCTAAATCAGCATCATTTAATTCTCCTGATGAGTGACAAATTTATTAACTTCTCTACCAATAGTTGATCGAGATCTACCAAGTTTATTTGTGATATAATATTTGGACTTATCATCCTTTAATAGCCTTTGAATGATCACTCTTTCTTTTAATGATAATCGTCTATTTTTTTTACTTCCATCTTACAAATCTATTAATTAAGATTTGTTTTGCTAAGTTATTGAATGGATAGTAATCTTCATAAATGACCATTATGTCCAAGGTATTAAGTTATTCATCCTTTTAGGATTTATCATTTCAAACAAAAAAAATATATTTGAATAATAATTGAAATATTGGGAGTTTTATTTCTTTTATAATGTTTTTTTGGCGCACTATAATCCTTTTCATTTATATTTTCCCCCCAGGTTTGGTATAATTTATTAAAATTATAGTGTGCTATTTTATTAAAAACATACTTTTATTACAATTTAATTTTACTCAATTTACAAAATATTGTTTAAAATTACACTTTTTCTTATTTGTAAAATCAAGTTTATGTTTTTAATAGTGGTTATTTAATTAAAGAGATAAATTTTTAAAATTTATCTCTTTTCTTACTTTAGATAAAATTTGACTCTAACTTATTAGGTTTTGATTATCTTATCGTTTTCTTCTAATAAAAAAAAATATTAATTTACTTTTCTCTTTATAATCTTAGATTAATTTTTTTTAATTTTATGATATTAAACATGTTGAGTAATTTATTTTATATTTTTTTCATTTCTGTTTTTATAAAATTATATTTGAATCTGAGTTATTAAATTTTTTTATTAGGAATTGAACTAGAAGGATTGGTAGATTCAAAACTATATAAAGAAACGAAGTATTTAAATCCAGTTGAGATTACTCAAGATATTTCTAGGAAATTAAAAAAACAATCAAAAATGCGATTTGGTTATTTGCTTGTCTCATCTAGGATATTATTACAAGAAAAACCCAAATAAAATTTCTGATTTAAATTTAGCAAAAGCAACAGAAAATATTGATTTAATTATTGGTGGACACACGCATACATTTTTACCAAAACCTACTATTGTAAAAAATAAACAAGATAAAAACATGCTTGTGAATCAAGTTGGGGCTTATGGTATTAATTTGGGTGGAGTAGATTTTTATTTTGATGAAAATGATAATAAAACTTCTAATGAAACCACTATTTTAGTGTAAAATTCAATTTATTTACCGATACAA
>NZ_CBFHJT010000101.1:1882-7170 GCF_965656025.1 Polaribacter sp. | reverse complement strand
AAAAGTTATCAAGAAACCTTACAAAATCCTAAAGACACCATAGATTTTGACCAGGAATCTCATCATAAAATAGATGAATTAAGAGCACAAATTGGTGCAGATGGTGCTTTGTTAAGAGATGCAAATGATGCTGTTTATCGAGTAAATATGATGGAGAAATTGCTAGCGACTTTGTTAGCAAAGGTAGCTAACTTTATTCCAGAAGGTGGTATTTGGATGAATACACAAAGACCAGAATGGAATGATGCCAACAACGCTTTAGTTGGGAATGGAGTTTCTATGGTAACGCTTTGTTATTTGCATCGTTTTATTACATTTTTCGAAAAAGTTGTTGCAAATTCTGATTTTGAGGAGTACACAATTTCTGACGAATTGGTAAGTTTTTTCAATAAAGTTACAGCATCTTTAAATGACAATCAAAGCATATTGTCTAAAGACATTTCCAACGAGGATCGTAAAAAGGTTTTAGACGGAGTAGGTGAAGCAGGAAGCGAATACCGATTAAAAATTTATGTTGAAGGATTTCAAAACAAAAAATCTATTATTTCTAAAAAAGAATTGGTAGACTTTTGCAGCATCACAAAAAAATACACTTCGCAAACTATTGATGCAAATAAACGCAAAGACAATTTATATCACGCATACAATTTAATGACTTTAGAAAATGATAAAGAAGTATCAATTTCTTATTTGTCAGAGATGTTAGAAGGTCAAGTGGCTGTTTTAAGTTCGGGTAGTTTATCACCAAAAGAAGCCTTAGCCGTTTTAGATGGATTAAAAGCAAGTGCATTGTTTAGAGAAGATCAGTACAGTTATATATTATATCCTAATAAAGATTTAGGGCGATTTATTGACAAGAATAACATTCCAGAAACTGCTGTAAAAAAATCAAAATTATTACAACAATTGTTAGCAGAAGGTAACAATCAAATTATAGAAAAAGATGTTGCTGGAAATTATCATTTTAATGGAAACTTTAATAATGCTGATGCTTTAAAAGTTGGATTAAAAAATTTGCCAGAAAAATACCTTTCTTTAGCTAAAAACGAAGAAGAATTATTGTTGGCGGTTTATGAAGAAATGTTTGATCATAAATCGTTTACTGGAAGATCAGGAACGTTCTTTGGTTACGAAGGATTAGGATCTATCTATTGGCACATGGTTTCTAAATTGTTATTGGCAGTGCAAGAAAACTGCTGGTTGGCAATAAATGCTAGCGAAAGCGAAGAAGTTATTGGTAAATTATTAGAACACTATTACGAAATTTACGAAGGAATAGGAGTGCACAAATCTCCAGAACTCTATGGTGCTTTTCCAACAGATCCTTATTCCCATACACCAGCTACCAAAGGAGCACAGCAACCAGGTATGACAGGTCAAGTAAAAGAAGATGTGTTGTCTAGAATGGGCGAACTGGGTGTTTTTGTAAAAGATGGAGAGGTCACTTTTAATCCAAGATTATTAAGAAAAGAAGAGTTTTTAAAGGCTTCTAAAAACTTTGAATTTGTAAACTTAGAGCACAATAAAAAAACGATAATTCTTGAGCAAAATTCTCTAGCGTTTACGTATTGTCAAGTACCTATTATATATAAATTATCTAATGAAAATAAGATAAAAGTACTTTATAAAGAAGGTAAAAGTTTCGAGTTAAACAGTTTAAAGTTGGATAAAAACAATAGTGATAAACTTTTTAAGAGAACAGGTGAAATAAAAAAAATAGAAGTTTTTATAAAAAAATAAGAACAGTCGAACTTAAACAATCAGATATGAACATGAACAATAGATTTTTTTTAGCATTTTTTGTATTGATGTTTAGTTTCGCATGTAGTAATAAAAACAAAAAAGAAAATACTCAAAAAGTATCAATGACAGCATCAGAAATTTTAGGCAATCCTAATTATTTGGCAATATCTTATGGTGGTTATAGAGCAACCTCTAGAGAGGTTCAACCAACCATAGAAGAATTGAAAGAAGATTTAAAAATTCTTTCTGCAATGGGGGTTAAGATTTTAAGAACTTATAATGTACAACCAAAATTACCCCATGCTTCAAATGTTTTAAAAGCAATTACAGCACTTAAAAAAGAGGATCCAAGTTTTGAAATGTATGTCATGTTAGGGGCTTGGATAGATTGCTTAAACGCATGGACAGATAAAGTGCCAAATCATGATATTGAAAGTCCGCAAAATGAAGGAGAAATTGAAAGAGCAGTAGCATTGGCAAAACAATATCCAGATATTGTAAAAATAATAGCTGTTGGTAATGAGGCAATGGTAAAATGGGCAACCAGTTATTTTGTACAACCCAATGTAATTTTAAAGTGGGTAAATCATTTACAAGAATTAAAGAAAAATGGAGAGTTGCCAAAAGATTTATGGATTACCAGTTCAGATGATTTTTCTTCTTGGGGAGGAGGAGACCCTCTATATCATACAGAAGATTTAAATAATTTGATAAAAGCAGTAGATTATATTTCTATGCATACTTATGCTTATCATAACACCCATTACAATCCAGGGTTTTGGAAAGTACCAGATACTGAGCAAAACTTATCTGATATAGAAAAAATTGACGCAGCTATGTTAAGGGCAAAACAATTTGCTATGCAACAATATGACAGCGTTAAAAATTATATAAAAAGTATAGGAGTTCATAAACCAATACATATTGGAGAAACAGGATGGGCAACTATTTCAAGTGGGCATTATGGTATAAATGGCTCCAGAGCCACAGATGAATATAAACAAGGTTTGTACTATAAACACGTTAGAGAATGGACCAATAAAGAGAGGATTGCATGTTTCTATTTTGAAGCTTTTGATGAACAATGGAAAGATGCCAATAACCCCAAAGGTTCAGAAAATCATTTCGGATTAATAAATCTAAAAAGTGAAGCTAAATTTCCATTTTGGGAAATGGTAGACAATAATGTTTTTAAAGGATTAACTAGAAATGGAAAACCAATAACCAAGACGTTTAACGGAGATAAACAAGAAATGATGCAAACTGTTTTGGTGCCAAATACAGATTATCCAAGATAAATTTTAATACGATGAAATTCAATACTTTTTTTACCATACTTTTTTTATTTACTATAATGAGTTGCACACAAAAAGATAATACACTTGCTGTGGATGTTTATGAAACTTCTGCTGCTGGAAATAAATTAACAAAAATCTCTAATTTCAAATCAGTAGAAAATGCTTCTACCATAAAATTAGATACTTCAAAAACATTCCAAACAATTACAGGTTTTGGTGGCGCATTTACAGAGTCTTCTGCATATTTATTAAATAAATTAAGTAAAAAAAATAGAGATACTATTTTACAAGCCTATTTTTCTAAACAAGGTGCCAACTATTCATTAACAAGAACTCACATGAATTCTTGTGATTTTTCCTTGTCTCAATATTCTTATTCTCCAGTAGAAAATGATATGAATTTAGAGCATTTTACCATTAAAGAAGATAAAGGTGATTTAATTCCGATGATAAAAGATGCCTTAAAAGTTTCTGAAGATGGCTTTAAAATTTTTGCATCACCTTGGACAGCTGCACCTTGGATGAAAGATAATAACAAGTGGGTTGGTGGTAAATTATTGCCAAAATATTATGATACCTGGGCATTATTTTTCTCTAAATATTTAGATGCTTACAAACAAGAAGGTATAGATATTTGGGGTTTTACAGTAGAAAACGAACCTCATGGAAATGGGAATAATTGGGAATCTATGCATTTTTCCCCAAAAGAAATGACCGATTTTGTTCAATTTCATTTAGGGCCAAAACTAGAAGCAGAAGGTTATGGAGATAAAATAATTTTAGGATACGATCAAAACAGAGCTGGTTTAAAAGAATGGGTAGATGAAATGTATAGAGATGAAGCCTCTTCTAAATATTTTGATGGTACAGCCATTCATTGGTACGAAAGTACGTATGAGGTTTTTCCGGAAGCACTACAATACGCGCACAACAAAGCACCCAATAAATATCTAATAGAAACGGAAGGTTGTGTGGATTCTCAAGTTCCAGAATGGAAAAATGATATTTGGTATTGGTCAAAAGAAGCAACAGATTGGGGTTGGGATTGGGCAGCAGAAGATCAAAAATATTTACACCCAAAATATGCTCCTGTAAATAGATATGCAAGAGACATTATTGGTTGTTTAAATAACTGGGTAGATGGTTGGGTAGATTGGAATATGATTTTAGATAGACAAGGTGGCCCAAATTGGTTTAAAAACTGGTGTGTAGCACCAATTATTGTAGATCCAGAAAAAGATGAAGTTTATTTTACACCTTTATATTACACCATGGCTCACTTCAGTAAATATATTAGACCAGAAGCAAAAGTGATTGGTTTAGAAAATTCAGATAAAGAGTTACAAGTTACAGCAGCACAAAACAAAGATGGTTCTATTGCTGTAATTGTTTTTAATGAAGGTAAAGAAGCAAAAAACTTTACCTTACAATTTAAAGAAAAAGAAATTGCGATAAACATAGATAAACAAGCATTACAAACAATATTAATAAACTAAATTTTAAAATATGTCTAATAGTAAAACAACAGGAAGAGGAAAAGTTCCATTTGGACAGAAAGCTGCATTTGGTGCTGGTCATTTTGTACTAAATTTATTACCCGGAGTACTAGGTGTTTACTTACAAGTATTCATATTAACTGCTTTTGGTATGGATCCTGTTTGGGCAGGATTATTAGGCGGTTTACCCAGGATTTTTGATGCATTAACAGATCCAGTTATGGGGTTTATTTCTGATAATACAAAATCTAAATATGGACGAAGAAGACCTTACATTTTTGCAGGTGCCATCATAAGTGGAATTTTATTCATCTTAATGTGGCAATTAGACGAAAATGCATCAATGACATACAATTTTTGGTATGTAATGATACTTCAGATTTTGTTCTTAGTTGGTAACACAATGTTTGCTACCCCTTTAGTTGGTTTAGGGTATGAAATGACATCAGATTATAATGAAAGAACTAGACTAATGAGTTTAGCTAATAGTATGGGGCAAATTGCGTGGATGATTGTACCTTGGTTGTATGTTATTATACCAGATGTAAATACATTCGATAATCCTGCAGAAGGGGTAAGAACTATGGCTATAATTGTAGGTGTTGTTTGTATTTTATTTGGGGTTTTACCAGCATTTTTCTGTAGAGGAATAGATTCTGCAAATATGGGTAATAGGCAAGTAATTAATTTTAAAACACTTGCTTCTAATATGAAAGAATTATTTAAAGGAATTAAACAAGTTTCTAAAAAC
>NZ_CBFHJT010000101.1:0-1783 GCF_965656025.1 Polaribacter sp. | reverse complement strand
ATAATTGGATATATTTTAAAATGGTGGGGTTTTGATATTGCACTAAATGATAGCTTTAATGAAACTGCTTTAGGAAAATCTATGACAAATGGTGTAGCCTCAATTTTTGAGTTCTTAAACCCTTATTTAGATAGTATAGGTATGTCTTGGTTTAGTATAGATGCAAGTAATGGTATTCCATGGCTTATCTTTTTACCAATTCCTTTTTTTGCGTTTGGTATGGGAGGCTTATTTACTTTAATGATGTCTATGACTGCAGATGTATGTGATTTAGATGAACTAGAAAATGGAATGCCTAGAAAAGAAGGAACTTTTGGAGCTATTTATTGGTGGATGGTAAAATTAGGGCAAGCCATTGCAATAATTTTAAGCGGTGTAATTTTAAAAATAGTTGGCTTCGATCAAAATATTACAAAACAAGCCATGGAAACAATGACATCTCTTAGAATTGCAGACATTGTAGTTCCAGCAACTACAGCTGCCTTGGCTATGTTAGTAATGTGGAAATATAGTTTAAATGAAAAAAGAGCTAGAGAAATTAAAGAAGTTTTAGTAGAACGAAGAGGAGAATTATAAAAAAAAAATAGCAATGTCTTACAGAGGAAAACATAATTATTTAGTTAAT
This sequence comes from Polaribacter sp., assembly GCF_965656025.1. Taxonomy (GTDB): domain Bacteria; phylum Bacteroidota; class Bacteroidia; order Flavobacteriales; family Flavobacteriaceae; genus Polaribacter. Next base: position 1,158 of record NZ_CBFHJT010000101.1, on the reverse strand, counting down.
ACCACAAATTATAGTGGGTATAAAGGAGAAGATTTTAGTTCAAATTCAATTGAAGAACTAAAACAACTTTGGAAAGATACTTTAAACCAAGGAATGCATGGTATTTGTTTTAGTATGTATGAAGATGGTCAAGAGCCAGGAGATACCATTACAGAGGAGCAAGTAGAAAGGCGTATTAAAATATTAAAACCTTATACCAAATGGATTCGTTCTTTTTCTTGTATAGAGGGCAATGAACACATACCAAGAATAGCAAATAAGCATGGATTAAAAAATATGGTGGGTGCTTGGTTAAGTGATGATTTAGAAAAAAATGAGCAAGAAATAGAAGCGTTAATTCAATTAGGTAACGAAGGAGTTGTTGATATTGCTGCAGTTGGTAACGAAGTTTTATATAGAAACGATTTAACTTTAGAACAATTACTACAATACATTAAAAGAGTGAAAGAAGCGCTACCAAATGTTGCTGTAGGTTATGTAGATGCTTATTATGAATTTACAAGACATCCAGAATTGGTAGCAATTAGCGATGTTATTTTATCAAACTGTTACCCATATTGGGAAGGTTGTTACATAGAACACTCTTTAAACCATATGCAGCAAATGTTTTACCAAGCTACAGATGCAGCAAAAGGTAAAAAAATAATTATAACAGAAACTGGTTGGCCAAGTCAAGGAGGTAGTGAAGGTGATGCGCACTCAAATGAAGAAAACGCTATAAAGTATTTTATAAACGCACAAAAATGGTCGGAAAAAGATAACATAGAAATGTTTTATTTCTCTTCTTTTGATGAGTCTTGGAAAGTAGGTGATGAAGGTGATGTCGGTGCTTATTGGGGGCTTTGGGACAAAAGCGAAAAATTAAAGTTTTAGAACATTTTATAAATTAATTCGTATTATTTTAATCCTTTAAATATTTATTATTTAAAGGATTTTTTTAGTTTATAACTATACAATAAATTGTAGGTACTTTACAGGTATTTTTTTGCCCATACATTACCTATACATTGTTGGTTTTATTGATATAAATACATTTTTTTTTATGGAAATGTTTCTAATCTAAAGTACTGCTATCACTGCGAATTTTTCATTTAGTAAATGTTAAATTATACAATTTCAGGGTTTTGTATGTTTTTTGTTGAGGTGCTAAATGGTAAA
>NZ_CBFHJT010000100.1:0-7619 GCF_965656025.1 Polaribacter sp. | reverse complement strand
AGATTATAGGAAAACAAGTTTAGATACAAAAAAAATTACTCAGTAACACTATCAATTAAAATAGTAAGCATATCTATAGCAGCTTGTGCAATTTTTGTACCTGGACCAAAAACACCTACTGCACCAGCATCAAATAAAAATTGGTAGTCTTGTGCAGGTATAACACCACCCACAATTACCATAATATCTTCTCTATCGTATTTTTTTAATTCTCCAATTACTTGTGGTACCAATGTTTTATGACCAGCAGCTAAAGATGACACACCTAAAATATGTACATCATTTTCTACAGCTTGTTTTGTAGCTTCTTGTGGTGTTTGAAAAAGGGGGCCAATATCTACATCAAAACCTAAGTCTGCATAACCTGTTGCTACTACTTTTGCACCTCTATCATGACCATCTTGCCCTAATTTGGCAATCATTATTCTTGGGCGTCTTCCTTCTAATTCTGCAAACTTATTTGCCAAATCTTTGGCTTTTTTAAAGAGTTTGTCTTCTTTTATTTCTTTACTATACACACCAGATATGGTTTTTGTAACTGCTTTGTGTCTGCCAAATACAGCCTCTAAAGCATCAGAAATTTCACCTAAAGTGGCTCTATTTCTAGCTGCATTTACAGCCAATTCTAATAAATTTTTATTTCCAGATTTTGCAGCTGTAGTTAAAGCGTCTAAAGATCTTGTAACATTTGAAGAATTTCTTGAAGCCTTTAATTTTTCTAATCTTTTTATTTGAGATTTTCTTACAGATTCATTATCAACTTCTAAAATATGTAAAGGATCTTCCTTTTTTAGTTGATATTTATTTACCCCCACAATAACATCTTGTCCACTATCTATTTTTGCCTGTTTCTTTGCAGCAGCCTCCTCAATTCTCATTTTCGGAATTCCCTTTTCAATCGCTTTGGTCATGCCACCCAACTCTTTTACTTCTTCCATCAATTCCCAAGCTTTGTTTGCAATATCTTCAGTAAGTTGTTCTACATAATAGCTACCAGCCCAAGGGTCTACAGTTTTTGTAATATATGTTTCTTCCTGTAGATAAATTTGTGTGTTTCTTGCAATTCTAGCAGAAAAATCTGTAGGTAAAGCAATGGCTTCATCTAAAGCATTTGTGTGTAAACTTTGCGTTCCACCAAAAGCAGCAGCCATTGCTTCTATAGTGGTTCTGGCAACGTTGTTAAACGGATCTTGTTCTGTTAAAGACCAGCCACTTGTTTGGCAGTGTGTTCTTAAAGCTAAAGATTTTGGGTTTTTAGGGTTGAATTGCTTCACAATTTTTGCCCACAACATTCTTGCAGCTCTTAATTTTGCAATTTCTGTAAAATGATCCATGCCAATTGCCCAAAAGAAAGATAATCTTGGAGCAAAAGAATCGATATCCATACCTGCTTCTAATCCTTTTTTGATGTATTCTAAACCATCTGCTAAGGTATATGCCAATTCAATTTCTGCAGTAGCACCAGCCTCTTGCATATGATAACCAGAAATAGAAATAGAATTAAATTTCGGCATTCGTTTACTTGAATATTCAAAAATATCAGCAATAATTTTCATAGATGGTGCAGGAGGGTAGATGTATGTATTACGCACCATAAACTCCTTTAAAATATCGTTTTGTATGGTTCCAGAAAGTTGCTCTGGTAAAACACCTTGTTCTTCTGCAGCCACAATATAAAAAGCTAAAATGGGTAATACAGCTCCATTCATAGTCATAGAAACAGACATTTTATCCAAAGGAATTTGATCGAATAAAATTTTCATATCTTCTACAGAATCTATGGCAACTCCTGCTTTACCAACATCTCCATGCACACGTTCATGATCTGAATCGTAACCTCTATGTGTGGCTAAATCAAAAGCGACAGATAATCCTTTTTGACCTGCTTCTAAATTTCTTCTATAAAAAGCATTGCTTTCTTCTGCAGTAGAAAAACCTGCATATTGTCTAATTGTCCAAGGTCTTCTAACGTACATAGTACTGTATGGACCTCTTAAATTTGGTGCAATTCCAGCGACAAAATCTTCGTGTTTTTTGCCTTTAACTTTTAGTTTTTGGTTGTTAACTAACTTTATATTAGAAATATCTTTTCTACTCATGGTTTAATCTTTCTTTTTCTAAATTTTCAGAAAGACGTTTTCTGATGATTGGTGTAATTAATGTTTTTATATTTCTTTGCTTTACAAAAGGATATAATTCTAAATCATTTTTTATTTTATCAGCTTTATTAACTTGTAAATTGCTACCTAAAAGAATAATATCTTTATTGTTTAATTTTTCATCTTCTTTTAAAGCACTTTCAGTAATTTTTTTCTGAATAATTCCTGCTTTTAATTGCTTTAAAAAGCCGCCTGCTTTTTCTATTTGCTTAAAAATATCCAAGGCTTTTTCTGTCAACTGTTCAGTAATTGCCTCAATATAATAAGCACCATCTGCAAAATTTTGCGCCTCTTTTAAATTACTCTCTTGTTGTAAAATTAATAATTGATTTCTTGAGATTCTAGCACCAAACTCATTTGCTTTATGATAAATTTCATCATAAGCAATATTAGCAACAGTATTAGAGCCCCCTAAAATTGCACTCATACATTCAGATGTTGTACGTAGCATATTTACATTGTAATCATATAAGGTTTTGTTTCTTAAACTTGGTTGTGTAAAAATATGAGCTTCTTTATTTTCTACGTCATATTCCTTTAAAAGTGATTGCCATAAAATTCGAAATGCTCTAATTTTTGCAATTTCAAAAAAGTAATTACTACTCACAGCAAAATTGAAACTTATTTTATCTACTATTTCTGGGCCAAAATGGTTTAGATATTCATTGGCATGTGCTAAAGTGTATGCTAATTGTTGAGCGATATTTGCTCCTGCATTTTGGTATAATTCACCTGAAACAGAAATACAATTATTGGCAGATGAAACAACCTTTTCTAATTTTTTATGATCTTCCTTTAAACTAAAAAACCAATTCCCTGAAGCAGCTAAATTGCCAATAATATCTGTTTGTATATAGGTATTTGTACTGTGGCAAAACTCAGCAAGTTTCGTTGTAAAATCGGCATCTAAAAATGTAAGGTGAAAGTATATGGGTGTTTTACCAGGGAATTTTTTTAATAATGTTTTTGGGTCGAATGGTTTTGAGGCTTTAAATTGAATAGCATTTGCACCTCTTTTTAATGCGTCAATTGCTAGCGAATTTGCAATTTTTACATCATCTATAAATATAGTTTGACAAATATGAAACCCTTGTTTAGGTAGGTTTATTTTACTGTTTGTTTTGTCTTCTTTTGTATAAAATGGTTTTACACTAAACCTTTCTTGAGTTTGCCAAAGTAAACTACTATTATAATCTGCACCTTTTAAGTCTACTTGAATTTTTTGTTTCCAAGCTTCTGGTGTAGTGCCTTCAAATTCGTCAAATAGAAATTTTGTCATTACTTATTTATGGTATCAAATTCTATAATATATATATCTTCGTTTTCTTTTTTCATCAGATATTTTTCTCTTGCAAAACGCTCTAGTTGTAGAGAATCTTTTAGTTTTTTTATGGTTGCTTTATCTTTAGCTATTTTCTTTTGATAAAAAGAAATTGTTTTTTCTAAATCTTCTATTTCTGTATCAAACTTTTTATGTACTAAATAAGAGTTCTCATCAAAAAATACCATCCATATTAAAAACGGAATAAAAATTAGCACAAAAATATTTGTGAGAATTTTGTAAGACTTTTTATTTTTTAAATCTTTAAAAGTCATATTTATAAACGCTCGTTTATTACGGTTCTAACAATATCTATGGCTACATTATTAAACCTATCATTAGGTATAATTAAATCTGCAAAATTTTTGGTAGGTTCTATAAATTGTTGATGCATTGGTTTTAAAGTTGTTTGGTATCGGCTTAAAACTTCGTCTATATCTCTACCTCTTTCTGTAATATCTCTTCTTAACCTTCTTATTAAGCGTTCGTCTGTTTCTGCATGCACAAATATTTTAATATCAAATAAATCTCTCAAATCACTATTATTGAATATTAAAATACCTTCTACAATAACTACTTTTCGTGGATGTGTTTTAACAGTATCTTTTGTTCTGTTATGTTGCACAAAAGAATACACAGGTTGATTGATAGTTCTACCAGATTTTAAGGCTTTTAAATGCTTAATAATCAAGTTGAAATCAATGGCTCTTGGGTGGTCAAAATTTATTTTAGATCTCTCGTCATAAGATAAATTGTCTGTTGCATTATAATAAGAGTCTTGTGAAATTACACAAACTTCATCAGTAGGTAGTTGTTTAATAATCTGGTTAACAACAGTAGTTTTACCACTTCCTGTACCACCTGCAATTCCAATAATTAGCATATATAATTATAATTTTGATAAAAATTAACTTGTTAAAGTAAAGATATTACAAAAATATAAAAATAAGGTTTATCCGGGTTCTTTTTCGGAACCAACTTCGTGGGTAATTAATCCTTTAAAAGCATCAAAAACGGTATTACCTTCATATAAAACCTTGTAGACTTCTTCTGTTATTGGCATATGGATATTATACTCTTCAGCAAGTTCCATAACTACTTTAGTAGTCTTGACACCTTCTGCAACTTCATTCATATTGTTTATAATATCATCTAGTTTTTTTCCTTTTCCTAATTGATATCCTACATGATAGTTTCTACTTTTATTACTAGAGCATGTAGCCACTAAATCGCCTAAACCTGTTAAACCTGCAAAAGTTTTACTTTTACCACCCATTGCTGTACCTAATCTAGTTAATTCAGATAAGCCTCTTGTGATTAATGCAGATCTTGTATTATCTCCTGCATTTGCTCCATCTCCCATTCCTGTGGCAATTGCCATTACGTTTTTTAAGGCTCCACCCAATTCGCTACCAATTACATCTGTATTTGTGTAAACTCTAAACAACCCTGAACTAAAAACAGTTTGTAATTTTTTTGCAATCGTTTTATCAACCATAGAAATTACAGCAGCTGCAGCTTTACCAAAGTGTATTTCTTTTGCCAAATTTGGTCCTGTTAAAACACCTGCAGGATGCCCAGGCATCAATTCTTCTATAATTTCTGTCATTCTTTTTTTAGAGGAAATTTCTAGTCCTTTTGCTAAACTGACAATAGGTACCCAAGGTCTAATGTAAGGTTTGGCTTCTAAAAGTACTTTTCTAAAACTTTGTGATGGAATTCCCATAACAATAACGTCAGCATTTTTTACAGTTTCTTTTATAGAATTAGAAGCTTTTAAACCTTTATGAAGTTTTGCATTCGGTAAGTACTTTTGATTGGTGTTTTTTTGATTGATTTCTAAGACAGTTTCTAAATTTCTTGCCCACAAAATAGTTTCAGCATTTTTAGAAGTAAGTGAGGCAACTGTAGTACCCCAAGAACCACCACCTAATAAACCAACTTTTAAATTCATAATTTTTTTATTTAATGAGTTCTTGCAAGATAAACAATTAAAATAATTATGAAACTATAGAAAAAAGTCGGGATGAGAGGATTCGAACCTCCGATCTCTGGTCCCCCAGACCAGCACTTTAACCGGACTAAGCTACATCCCGAATAGTTTTGTAAAAGTATAAAAAAAGTCTCAAAAAAATATTTTTTGAGACTTTAAAAAAAATGAGCCAATGGAGGGACTCGAACCCACGACCTGCTGATTACAAATCAGCTGCTCTAGCCAGCTGAGCTACATCGGCTTTTTAATTTTACGAGCGCAAATAAAATATAAAATTTAAAAACAGGCAAGCTATTTTTAGGTTATTTTTACAAAAAAAAAGCTTCAATAAAAATTGAAGCTTTTATCAAGAAAAAATAATAATTTACATAGTATAGAAAAATTGTTCGTTTGTAATTTTTCCACTCTGTACTTCAAAAACGCAAATTTCATCCATTTGTTGTCTTCCTCTGCTTTTAAATGTAATATCGAAGCTCATTTTACTAGAAAAATGGTTGTCTGAAATTACAGGTTCAGAAATATTATTACTATGAAATTCCTGAACATCATCAAGCCATTGCTTGCTTTTTTCTAAAACATTTTGTTTACCAGTTACAACTTCGCCATGTGGTACACCTGGCATTTCTTTACTCACTAAATTGTCTGCATATAATTCATTAATACATTCAACATTTTTGCCTTGTTCGCACATTTATTTCCACTTTTGTGCTACTTCTTTTGTAGTCATTTTTTTAAATTTTTTTGATTGACTTTAAAAATAAAGAAAAAAAATTAAATTTAGTTTAAGGCTTCTTTATATGTTTTTAAACAACGTTCTCTTGCTTTTTTATGATCTACCATTTCTTTGGCGTAAGTAAGTTCTTGAAATTCTGGAACCCATTTTTTTATGTATTCTAAATCTTTATCAAACTTTTTTATTTGTGTAGTGGGGTTAAAAATTCGAAAATAAGGAGCGGCATCGACGCCAGAACCTGCAACCCATTGCCAGTTACCTACATTGCTAGCCATTTCATAATCGTGTAATTTTTCAGCAAAATAAGCTTCACCCCATCTCCAATCTATCAATAAATGTTTGCATAAAAAGCTTCCTACCAACATTCTAATTCTGTTATGCATAAAACCTGTTTGGTTTAGTTGACGCATGCCAGCATCAACTAAAGGATAGCCTGTTTGCCCTTTGCACCATTTTTTAAATTCCTCTTCATTATTTCTCCATTCAATTCTATCGTATTTAGATTTAAAAGATTTTTCTGAGGTTTCTGGAAAATGCCATAAGATTTGCATAAAAAATTCTCTCCAAATTAATTCTTGCCAAAAAATCTCGTTTTTTTCTGCAATGGCTTTGGTAACCATTTTTCTAATACTGGCTGTTCCGAATCGCAAGTGTGGGCCTAATTTAGAAGTAGCATCTTTTGCTGGGTAGTTACGTGTATCTTCGTATTCTTGAATTAGTGTTGGAGTCACTGTAAAATCTTCTATTTTTTGGTCAGATTTTTTGAAACCCATATCTGACAGACTTAAATTTGCTAAGCGTGTGTGTTCTATTAAATTTTTTAAATATGAATTTGTGTAATAGATATCGAGATTATAGGTTTTAAATTTTTCTTTCCAAACCTTCATGTAAGGCGTGTAAACTACATACGGATTACCGTCTTTTTTGACAACTTCATCTTTTTCAAAAATAACTTGGTCTTTAAATGTTTTAAAACCAATATTGTTTTTTTCTAAAAGCTCTTTAATTTCTTTATCTCTTTTTGTGGCATAAGGTTCATAATCTCTATTTGTAAAAACATTCTGAACCTCATATTCTTTTAAAAGATTTTTATAAACTTCTTTAGGTTTACCGTAATACATAGCTAAACTACTCTGGTTTTCTTCTTGCAATGTATTTCTCATTTTTTGCAGTGTGTCAAAAATAAAAGTAACTCTAGCATCATCTTCTGGCAGTTTTGATAGTATTTCTTTATCAAAAATAAAAACAGGAAGTACAGGATAATCACCTTTTAAGGCATTGTAAAACCCAACATTATCATTTAACCTTAAATCTCTTCTAAACCAAAATATATTTACTTTTTTACTCATCTTACTTGTATTCTCCAAAGAGTTCTATTAATTTTTCGCTTCTAAATTTAAATATTTTTTCTAA
>NZ_CBFHJT010000099.1:1952-7735 GCF_965656025.1 Polaribacter sp. | reverse complement strand
TGCTTTTAAGTAGATATCTATTCCGTTTTTAAGTGGATTTTCTCCCAGGAATTTTAAAAAATCTTCACCAATTTCTTTGCTATATTGTCTTGCTGCTTGTTTTTTAGAAGTGTAAATAATTCGTTTTGTAAACTCTTCTTTTTGTAAAGAAGTTTTAAAACTATTTATTTGTTTACTAGATACATTGTCTTTTAAAAATACGGTAATGGCTACTTTTTCTTTTACTCTATTTGCAACCAAAGTAGATTTTAAAAGCATTAACCCCAAAATACCTACCATAAAAAGTACCAAAGCAATACTAATTACAACAGAAATGTAAGAAGAAGCTAAGCGTCTTTTTTGATAAGTTTCAAACTTTGAAGGCATTTTTACGGTAACTTTTAAACTGCTGGCAAGATAATAATAAGAAATTAGTTAACAGTAGGTCTTTGCAGTATTTTAACTAATTGATTTCTTGGCACAATTCTATTAAAACGCCATTGGTAGTTTTTGGGTGCAAAAAAGCCACTAATTTGTTATCTGCTCCTTTTTTTGGTACTTCATTTAAAACCACAAAACCTTCGTTTTTTAGTCTTTCAATTTCACTTTTTATATCTAACACAGCAAATGCAATATGATGTATACCTTCTCCTTTTTTTTCTATAAATTTTGCAATAGGACTCTCTGTGTTTGTAGCTTGTAAAAGTTCTATTTTGTTGGGTCCGGTTTTAAAAAAAGAAGTTTTAACACCTTCAGAAGCCACCTCTTCTATTTTGTAATGTTCTTTACCTAATAGTGATGCAAATAACTTGTTAGAAGCTTCTAAATTTTTAACTGCAATACCAATGTGTTCTATTTTATCCATGGTGTAAAAATAGAAAAAACCAGTAAATTAGTTTTACTGGTTTTTCTAATTTATGTAAACGAGCTATTTTTATCTTGCGTTTATCATAATATTATCAATCTCATAGGTGCCATCAAAATCTTCATCTCCACTACCCACATATTTAAACGCGATGTAAGCAGTACCAGAATATTTTGATAAACTTATATAGGTAGATGGAAAAAACAATCTAAAATTACTACTATTTGTAGCTATTTGAGCGGGTAATTTTTCCCAATTGGCAGTCGTTATTGTAGCTTCATTACCATCCCAATTTGTAGAAATTAGAGCTTCTAAAGTACTGCCATCTGCAAAAGATGTAGAAGTTTCAAAAGATAAATATTCTTCTGATGTGGTATCTAAATTTATAGAATTTGTAATTAACCAAGTAATTGTACTTGCGTTTCTAGATGCAAAAGAACCTATATTTGTAGCTCTGCTATTAACATCTGAATCAAAGTAAGAAGTCCAAGAACGGGTACCTTCTTGTCTAAAATTTGTCCAACCAGAAATGTTAATTGTACCGTTTGTTGATTCAAAATCTTCACTTAATAAAATAGTTGAAAAATCTGATATAGATAATGGTGTACATCTTGAACCTGTAAAATGAACATTGTCTTTTGAGTTTAAAACTAGCACTGTAAAATCGCCACCAAAATCTTTAGTTACTACTGCATTTATAGAGCCTCCTCCCCTTGGTAGAGAATTATTTGCAAAAGATGCAAAAGCACTTGTTTCTAGAAAAACTTCAACAATACCAATACCTTGACAAGATGCTATGGTGCGTTTGGTATCAAAATCATCTTTAGGGTCTATAAATGTTTTTCCTGTAACATCTCCTAAAAAAAAAGCATTTTCTATTTTTACAAAAGTACCAATGTTTTCTTCGTTATTTATACCTCCTAAACTAACTACTTTTGGCACAATCATTTCTGTTGTTGATGAACGATAAATATGATTTTGAGCCTGGTTTTGTGTAATACTTTCAACTTCTCTTTTATCAATTATATTTATTTTACCACCAATAGTTATGATACCATCTCCAGAATTGGTTTCTCCAATATATAAATTCTTTAATCTTATATAAATCTCTCTACCTTTGTTATACTTATTATATATATCATTTAGGTTTAATGAAACTTTAATTCCAGCAGTTGGATTCTCTGGTTTGTCTTGCATATAAAACTCTCTAAAATAATTTCCTTCTTGGTCAGAGGAAATTACATAACCTTTTACTACAATATCAGATACAATCTGTATTGGATCATTTCCAGAAATATACAATGCTTTGATATCACTTATAGACTTTAATTCTAGCTGGTTGTTATTAACACTATCTAAAAGCTTATTTAGGTTTTCATTTTCTTCATTACCAAACTCTTGTGGTACTGTAAAATCTCCATCTTCTACACAAGATGCAAATAAAACACTAGATACAAATGCTAGTATTATGATGATTATTTCCTTCGTATTCATTTTAATTATTTTTTTAGAATGATATGTTTAAGTTTAAAAAGTAGGTGGTACCTCTTCCGTACCAATATTTATTACCAAAAACTGGAGTATCTAGTGCTTTATCGTCTCTTAATTGTCTAAAGTTAGCGTTTCTACCCTGCTCAAAACCACCAGATTTATATTCTTCATTTAATAGATTATTTACAGTTGCAAATAAGCTTATGTAGTAGTCACTTACTTTCCAAGATTTACCTCCAATTAAGTTTACAACCATATAATCATCAAATTTTTCTTGTTGTAATAATTGCCTGGCTAAAGCTGGGTCGTAATCTGTAAATGGTAAACCATCTGCATCTTCAAAAAAGTTTGAAGATCTAGTTAAAGGCGCAACATCTGCATAAATGTTTGAAAAGAAATTTGTAGTTGCACCTATCCACCAATAGTCTGGGTCTCTATACTCGAAACCAACAGAATATGCATTTTGCGGACCAGAAGCCAATTTGTAGTTTTTTAAGTTAGAGACATAATCTTTAGATCTAAAATCTGCATCAAAACCTCCATTATTAGCTACATCTGATGTTAAATATAAATCTGGATTATTGCTATAAGCGTGCTGACCAATTGCTGCTGCACCTTTTAACTTTATAGTTGGTGTAACTTGCGCCTCTATACCCAATTCTAAACCTATATGCTGTCTGTTAATACCAGAAAGTATTTCTTGTACAAATGCTGTATTGTCTCCTCCAATACCATCAGCAAAATAAAAAGATATTTCAGTTGCATCTTTTACGTTGGTATAATACCCTGTTAATCTAGAAGTAATTATTGGGCTTCTAACGATATAGCTAACATCTGATGAGAATACTTTTTCGCTTGCTAAATTATCTACCACAAAATTATTTTCTCTAGAGTTTGCAAAAGAGTTTCTAATAGTTGGTGCATTTGTTACAAACGCAACATTGGCGTCTATTAAATGACGTCCTGTAATTTTATAAGTAGCACCTGCTTTTGCACCAAAGTTTGTAAAGTCTAGTTTTTTAGATTTTCCTAAAGAGTTATTTTCAAATCTACCGTTTTGATATAAGCCTTCTCTTTGATGTGTGGTGTTAGAAACACTAAATGCTGTGTAAAAATCTACTTTTTTATATTTAAACTGTGCTTGAACAAATGCATTCGCTTTGTCTGAATTTAAGTTATAGTTATATCTAAAAGCATCTCCTTCTCCAACAACTCTATTGGGATTTAAAATATCGTTTTGTTTTTGTTTTTCTGTATCTGCAAATGGATTAATATCTAAATAACCATTACCTCCTAACAAATCTATTACTTCTGCAAAACTATTAGAACGCAACCTTCTGTATTCTAGTTTTCCAGTTAAAGTAATATTATTGGTGATGTCAGAGTTAAAGATAGTATTTAGCGTTAATTGTTGATCATCACTTCTATCTTCATACAAAACATAAGCATTATCTAGACCTGCATTTGCATTTGTAATATTTGCATCAAAAATTCTGTTCCAATCTAATTGTCCATCATCTTGAAAGTTTTCCCTTAATTTATATGCTCCTGCTAAATCATCATTTCTAAGTTGAAAACTTGGTAAATACTGGTAATATGTTGGGCTTGGGTTTGCGCCTCCATTAAAATCTAAACGACTATTACCAATTTTACCAAATTGATATGAAACGTTTGTTTGTAATGTGGTATTTTCAGACAAATCCCAATAATGATTTAGCATTAAAACGGGCTCTTTTACTTCTTTTATTCTAGAGTTTGTCTTTCTACCATTTAAATAGCCCCAATAATCATTGTAAGCTATTCCTTTCAAGTCAAAAACCTCTTGGGTGTTTGGAGATGATTTACCCCTTCTGTTTGGTGTAAAAAAGGAAGTAAAATTTAAGCTGTGGTTTTCGTTTATCTTTTTTTCTACAGATGCAAATAAAGAATAGGCATTGTAGGTTGTCCCTTCGTTAAAGCCTTCTAAACCTGCCCTTCTACTTGCAGAAAGAGTTACTGCCCAATCTCCTTTTAAAATACCTGTAGAGTACGCAGCCATGATTCTATGAACATAACTTCTGTTAGATGATGAATAGGAAATTCTTGTACCAGGTCTTTGTTGAGAGGCTCTAGTACTTATATTCGTAGAACCTAAAACACCACCAAAAGTGTAATTAGATGGTGCCAACCCATTACTAAACTCTTGATTTCTTAAAACATCGTTTAAACCACCCCAATTACTCCATTGCGCTCTACCATCATAAATCTTATTCATTTCAATTCCGTTAATCAAAACTTTACCGTTACCAGAATCTAAACCTTTTATTCTAAAAAATGAAGAACTAAATTCAAAAGCAGCAGATCTTAAGAAAACATCTTTCGTTGCTTGCAGTAAACCAGATATGTTGTCTGCCGCACTTGCATCATCATTTAACTCGTCATCTGTAATGGTTATTATACTTAAATCTTGGTCTTCTATTCTATCTTTATAAAGATAAATAGTGCCTAAATCCACATTTGTATTTGCAACTTCTATGGGAAAACTTTGCGTTTCAAAACCATTAATTTTAATTTCTAAAAGATAGCTTCCTTTGGTAAGATTATCAATAGTAAAAACACCATTTGGTAATGTTTTAGTAGAGATATTGGTGTATTTAAGGCTTACACTTGCATTAACAAGTGGTTTTTGAGAGCTGTTTTCTACAACAATACCTTTTACACTATTTTGCGCATTTGTTGTTATAATAAATAGCAACAAAAGCATTAAAGATAAAATAAATTTTATCATAACTTTTTCCTTTTTTCATTCAATTTAGCGTTTAAATTTAAGTATTTTTTAACAAAAAACCTATTTTATTACTATTTTCTAAGGAAATGTTTGATATTTTTACCAAAAGAAAAAGAACAAATGAAAAGAAAAATAACCTTACTTTTTATATTTATAATTGCAATAAATACATCCTTATTTTCTCAGAAAAAAGAAAAGAAATACACCATTAGAACCATTGCCTTTTATAATCTAGAAAATCTTTTTGATACTATTAATGACCCTTCTAAAAATGATGAAGCTAGCCCAATGATGGAACTAAAATCTAACAGATCTAAAGTTTATTGGGATAAAATTGATAAGCTAGCAAGCGTTATTTCACAAATTGGTTTAGAAAAAGCAAAAACAAGTCCTACAATTATTGGAGTTTCTGAAGTAGAAAATCTAAGTGTTTTAGAAGATTTAGTAAAATCTAAGCATTTGGTTAACAAAAATTACGGAATTGTACATTACGATTCTCCAGATAAAAGAGGAATTGATGTGGCTTTATTATATCAAAAAAGATATTTTAAACCTGTGTATCATGAAGCATTTAATCCAAATATTTATAGAAATGGCTATAAGGTTTACACTAGAGATCAATTATTAGTTTCTGGTTATTTAGATGACGAATTAATGCATTTCATAGTAAACCACTGGCCT
>NZ_CBFHJT010000099.1:0-1857 GCF_965656025.1 Polaribacter sp. | reverse complement strand
TAAGGTTTACACTAGAGATCAATTATTAGTTTCTGGTTATTTAGATGACGAATTAATGCATTTCATAGTAAACCACTGGCCCTCTAGAAGTGGTGGAGAAGTAAAAAGCAGACCTTTGCGTGAAAAAGCGGCTTACCAAAACACAAAAATTATAGAAAAAATTAGAAAAGAAGACTCAAATGCTAAGATTTTAATGATGGGCGATTTTAATGATGACCCTATAAACACTAGCTTTAAAAAAGTTTTAAAAACAAAAAGTAGAAAAAGAGATGTAAACAAAAACGATATTTACAATCCTTATGAAGATTTATACAGAAGAGGTTTTAACACTTTGGCCTTTAGAGATAATTTAAATCTTTTTGATATGATTTTAATTTCATCCTCTCTACTTAACAAAAGAAAAAAAGATTTTTCTACTTATAAAATGTACCAAGCTAATATTTTTAACAAACGTTTTTTAATGCAAAAAAAAGGCAGATACAAGGGCTATCCTTTTAGAAGTTTTTCTAACGGAACTTATACAGGTGGTTACTCAGATCACTTTCCGGTATATATGTACCTTATAAAAGAAAAAAAATAAACATCTTATTATAAAAGAAAAAAACCCAAAACTTAAAGTTTTGGGTTTTTTGTTGATAATAAATTATTGCCTTTTACATGTATAAAAATTAATCTTTAACAGATTTAAATCTATAGTGTAAGTATGTGTAAGCATCTCTAGGTATAATAGTAATCCACTTTTTATATTTTAGATACCATCTAAAACGTATAGAATTTACGCCTTTTAATAAATAGGCAGCAATAAAAGGATGCAAGTGTAATTGTATCTTTTTATTTTTTGGATTAGAAATAAATCTTTCTAAATCTGCCTCTATTTTGTCTAATAAGACAATTGGCGCTTCTACTTCTCCATTTTTATTTGGGTTGGTTTCGGTAGTTTTTATACTTAACTCTGGTCTAACCCTTTGTCTTGTAATTTGTACCAAACCAAATTTACTTGGAGGTAATATTTTGTGCTTTGTTCTATCCAAAGCCATTTGTTCTTTTAAATGCTGATAGAGTTTATTTCTATTTTCAGCCTTGTGCATATCTATAAAATCTACAACGATTATACCACCCATGTCACGCAATTGTAATTGACGTGCAATTTCTGTGGCAGAAATTAAATTAACTTCTAATGCTGTATCTTCTTGAGAACCTGCTTTGTTAGAACGGTTTCCGCTATTTACATCAATAACATGTAAAGCTTCTGTATGCTCTATCACTAAATAGGCACCTTTACTCATAGAAACTGTTTTACCAAACGATGTTTTTATTTGTCTTTCAATTCCATATTTTTCGAAAATTGGAGTTTCAGATCTGTGTAACCTTACAATTTTTTCCTTTTCAGGATAAATTTCTTGTAGATATTCTTTAATTTCTACTTTTAAGGTTTCATCATTTGTTACAATACTTGTAAAACTATCATTCATAACATCTCTCAATATAGAAGATGCTCTGTTTAGTTCGCTTAAAATTTTAGTTGGTGTGTTTGTGTTTGCAATACGCTTACACATTGTTTTCCAGCGTTCTAATGAGTTTTGCAAATCTCTATCTAATTCTGCTACTTTTTTACCTTCTGCAACAGTTCTTAGAATAACGCCAAAACCTTTGGGTTTTATGCTTTTTGCTAATCTTTTTAATCGTTCTTTTTCTTTGGGATCTTCAATTTTTTGTGATACAGAAACTCTGTTGGAAAAAGGAACTAAAACCAAAAATCTACCTGCTATAGAAAGCTCTGAACTTAGTCTTGGCCCTTTTGTAGAAATTGGTTCTTTTACAATTTGTACCAACAGGTTTTGTCCTGATTTTAGTACA
>NZ_CBFHJT010000098.1:0-7879 GCF_965656025.1 Polaribacter sp. | reverse complement strand
TGGCAAGAATAGCAGGTATTGATATTCCAAAGAATAAAAGAGGAGTTATTGCTTTAACTTACATCTTTGGTATAGGAAACAGCAGAGCTAAACAAATTTTAGCAGATGCAAAAGTAGACGAAAGTATTAAAGTTCAAGACTGGACTGACGATCAAATCGCGGCAATTAGAGAGCAAGTTGGATCTTTCACAATTGAAGGAGAACTACGTTCTGAAGTTCAAATAAACATTAAACGTTTAATGGATATTGGTTGTCAAAGAGGAATTCGTCATAGAATGGGTCTTCCTTTAAGAGGTCAAAGAACTAAAAACAATTCTCGTACAAGAAAAGGTAAGAGAAAAACAGTAGCTAACAAGAAAAAATAAAGTTAGAGATTAACCTAGTTATGGTATAGTGTGCCGTATTTTTAATACAACTTACTATACAAAATAACTAAACATAAAATAATATGGCAAAAGCAAGTTCAAAAAAACGTAAAGTAATAATTGATGCTATTGGTGAGGCGCACGTAACTGCATCTTTTAACAATATCATTATTTCTTTAACAAATAAAAAAGGTGACGTAATTTCTTGGTCATCTGCAGGTAAAATGGGTTTTAGAGGTTCTAAAAAGAACACTCCATATGCAGCTCAATTAGCAGCAGAAGATTGTGCAAACGTTGCAAAAGAAGCGGGTTTACGTAAAGTAAAAGTTTATGTAAAAGGTCCAGGTAATGGTAGAGAATCTGCTATTAGATCAATTCATAATGCTGGTATCGAAGTTACAGAAATTATAGATGTTACTCCAATACCACACAATGGATGTCGTCCACCAAAAAGAAGAAGAGTATAATTTGATATCTCAAATTATATGCTGATTTACATTCAGCATCCTTATAATAAATAATATATTTTAATTTGATAGGAGTTCGATTAGCGAAGGATAAGCCTTAATTCATAATCCCTATCTATAAAAAAAACAAAATGGCAAGATATACAGGACCAAAAACTAAAATTGCTCGTAAATTTGGCGAAGCAATCTTCGGAGAAGACAAAAACTTCGAAAAAAGAAATTATCCTCCAGGACAGCATGGTAATGCAAGAAGAAGAGGTAAAAAATCTGAATATGCTACTCAATTAATGGAGAAGCAAAAAGCAAAATATACTTACGGTATTTTAGAACGTCAGTTTAGAAACTTATTTAAAGATGCATCTGCTTCACAAGGTATTACAGGTGAAATCTTATTACAATTATGTGAGTCTCGTTTAGACAACGTTGTTTACAGAATGGGGGTTTCTAATTCAAGAAGTGGTGCTCGTCAATTAGTATCTCACAGACATATTACTGTAAACGGTAATATTGTAAATGTACCATCTTATAGATTAAAGGAAGGTGATGTTGTTGCTGTTAGAGAAAAATCTAAATCATTACAAGCAATCGAAGATGCATTAGCATCTAATAATAATGTTTTTGAATGGTTGACATGGAATAACGATACTAAAACTGGTACTTTTGTAAAAGTTCCAGAAAGACTTCAAATTCCAGAAAACATTAAAGAACAATTAATAGTAGAATTATATTCTAAATAATAATTTAACCAAGTTGGTATTTGGCCAAAGGGTTTTTAAGAACTTCTTCAAACTTTTAAACCGCGCAACCAAATAACAATTAAAACGAAGAAACAATGGCAATATTAAATTTTCAAAAACCTGATAAAGTAATCATGATTGAATCTACAGATTTTTCTGGCAGATTCGAATTTAGACCTTTAGAACCAGGTTTTGGTTTAACAATCGGTAATGCATTAAGAAGAGTTCTTTTATCTTCATTAGAAGGTTTTGCAATTACATCTTTAAGAGTAGATGGTGTAGAGCATGAGTTTTCTACAATACCAGGTGTTGTAGAAGATGTAACAGAAATTATCTTAAATTTAAAACAAGTACGTTTTAAAAAACAAATAGACGAAACTGATAGAGAAACTGTATCAGTATCTGTTTCTGGACAAGAACAATTTACAGCAGGAGATTTACAAAAATTTATTTCTGGTTTTCAAGTATTAAACCCAGATTTAGTAATTTGTAATATGGACAAGTCTGTAAAGTTAAATGCAGAAATCACTATCGAAAAAGGTAGAGGTTTTGTACCTGCAGAAGAAAATAAAAAAGCAACTGCACCTATAGGAACTATTTTTACAGATTCTATTTACACACCAATTAAGAATGTAAAATACGCAATCGAAAATTATCGTGTAGAACAAAAAACAGATTATGAAAAATTAGTTTTTGATATAGATACAGATGGTTCTATAAACCCAAAAGATGCATTAACAGAAGCTGCAAAAATTTTAATTCACCACTTTATGTTGTTCTCTGATGAGCGCATTACTTTAGAGGCTGATGAAATTGCACAGACAGAAACGTATGATGAAGAATCATTACATATGCGTCAATTATTAAAAACTAGATTAATCGATATGGATTTATCTGTAAGAGCTTTAAATTGTTTAAAAGCAGCAGAGGTAGATACATTAGGAGATTTAGTTTCTTTTAACAAAAGTGATTTAATGAAATTTAGAAACTTTGGTAAAAAATCTTTAACAGAGTTAGAAGAGCTTGTGATAGTTAAAGGCTTAAGTTTCGGAATGGATTTAACAAAATATAAATTAGATAGAGATTAATCTTTCATATTTTGCTCCTCAAAATGGGTAGATGCAAGATGAAAGTATAAAACAAACGTCAAAATGAGACACGGAAAAAAAGTAAACCATTTAGGAAGAAAAACAGCGCACAGAAAAGCAATGTTAGCTAATATGGCTTGTTCTTTAATAGAGCACAAACGTATTAACACAACTGTGGCAAAAGCAAAAGCATTAAGAACTTTTGTAGAACCATTAATTACAAAATCTAAAGCAGATACAACTCATAACAGACGTATTGTATTCTCTTATTTACGTGATAAATATGCAGTAACAGAACTTTTTAGAGAAATCTCTGTAAAAGTAGCAGACAGACCAGGTGGTTATATTCGTATTATAAAATTAGGTAATCGTCAAGGAGATAACGCTCCTATGGCTATGGTAGAATTAGTTGATTATAACGAAATTTACAATCCAAAAGGTAAAAAAGCTAAAAAATCTACAAGAAGAGGTAGAAGTAAAAAAGCTTCCTCTGCTCAAGTAGAAGAAACTGCAACAGAAGAAAAATCTGAAGAATAAAAAAATGAAAATTTTTTAAATTATATAAAAGGGATAAACGTTTACGTTTATCCCTTTTTTTATATTTTTACAACAACAAACACAATTATACATCAATGAAATATCAAACTAGAAAAAAAGCATTAGTTTTATTAGCAGACGGAACTATATTTTATGGTAAATCTGTAGGTATAGAAGGAACCTCCACAGGAGAAATTTGTTTTAATACGGGTATGACAGGTTACCAAGAAATTTTTACAGACCCTTCTTATTTCAGACAAATTATGGTAACTGCAAATGCACACATAGGTAATTATGGTGTTAATAATAAAGAAGTAGAGTCTGATGGAATTAAAATTTCTGGTTTAGTTTGTAGAAACTTTAGTTTTACACACTCAAGAGCAGATTCTGATGGCAATCTTAAAGATTGGTTCGAAAAACACAATATTGTTGCTATTTCAGATGTAGATACCAGAGCATTAGTTGCTTATATTAGAGATAATGGAGCTATGAATGCAATAATATCTACAGATGTTGATAATATTGAGGCTTTGAAAAAGCAATTAGCAGAAGTGCCAAGTATGGAAGGTTTAGAGTTAGCATCTAAAGTATCTACAAAAGAACCTTATTTTGTTGGTGATGAAAATTCTGATATTAGAATTTCGGCATTAGATATTGGTATAAAAAAGAATATTTTAAGAAACTTGGTAAAAAGAGGAGCATACGTAAAAGTCTTTCCTTATAATGCAACCTTTGAAGACTTAGCAAGTTTTAATCCTAATGGATATTTTATTTCAAACGGCCCTGGGGATCCAGAGCCTTTAAAAGAGGCTCAAGAGGTTGCAAAAGAAATTATTAAAAGAAATTTACCTTTATTTGGTATTTGTTTAGGGCACCAAGTTATTGCTTTGGCAAATGGTATTTCTACTTATAAAATGCACAATGGACACAGAGGAATTAATCATCCAGTAAAAAATCTTTTAACTGGAAAAGGAGAAATTACCTCTCAAAACCATGGTTTTGCAATTGATAGAAAAGAAACTGAGGCAAATGATACAGTAGAAATTACACACGTACATTTAAATGATCATACTGTTGCAGGAATAAAAATTAAAGACAAACCTATTTTTTCTGTACAATATCATCCAGAAGCGAGCCCTGGACCACATGATTCAGAATATTTATTTGACCAGTTTATAGAAACTATCAAAAAACATTCAAATATAACTGCTTAAAAGGAATTATAGTTTGAAAACGTTTTCGTAAGAAACCATTTAAAACAAAGTAAAACAGAGGCTTATTTTGTAAATTAGCCATATAAAAGTAAATTAATTAAAAATATATATAATGAGTATTATTATAAGTGTTCATGCACGTCAAATTTTCGATTCAAGAGGTAATCCAACAGTAGAAGTAGATGTAACAACAGAAAGCGGAATTCTTGGAAGAGCTGCTGTACCTTCAGGAGCCTCTACAGGAGAACACGAAGCTGTAGAGTTAAGAGATGGTGGAAAAGACTACATGGGTAAAGGTGTTTTAAAAGCAGTTAAAAATGTAAACGAAATCATTGCAGAAGAATTATTAGGTGTTTCTGTTTTTGAACAAAATGGAATCGATCAATTAATGATTAATTTAGATGGTACACCAAACAAATCTAAATTAGGTGCAAACGCAATTTTAGGTGTTTCTTTAGCAGTTGCAAAAGCGGCAGCAAATGAATTAGGTATGCCATTATACAGATATATAGGTGGTGTTTCAGCTAATACTTTACCAGTACCAATGATGAACATCATTAACGGAGGTTCACATTCAGATGCGCCAATTGCATTTCAAGAGTTTATGGTAATGCCAGTAAAAGCGAAATCTTTTTCTGCAGCAATGCAAATGGGATCTGAAATTTTTCATAACCTAAAAAAAGTTTTACACGATAGAAATTTATCTACAGCTGTAGGTGATGAAGGAGGTTTTGCCCCAACATTAGATGGTACAGAAGATGCTTTAGATACAATTGCATTAGCAGTAAAAAATGCAGGCTATGTTTTTGGTGAAGAAATTAAAATAGCTTTAGATTGTGCTGCTGCAGAATTTTATGTAGATGGCGCTTATGATTATACAAAGTTTGAAGGAAGCAAAGGAAAAGTAAGAACTAGCAAAGAGCAAGCAGATTATTTAGCTGAGTTAGCTGCTAACTATCCTATTATTTCTATAGAAGATGGAATGGATGAAAATGATTGGGATGGATGGAAATATTTGACAGAGAAAATTGGCGATAAAGTACAGTTAGTTGGTGATGATTTATTTGTTACTAATGTAGAGCGTTTATCAAAAGGAATTCAAAATGATATTGCTAATTCAATTTTAATTAAAGTAAACCAAATAGGTACTTTAACAGAAACAATTGCAGCAGTAAATATGGCTAAAAATGCCGGTTATACATCTGTAATGTCTCACAGATCTGGTGAAACAGAAGATAATACAATTGCAGATTTAGCAGTAGCGTTAAACTGTGGGCAAATAAAAACAGGTTCTGCATCTCGTTCAGATAGAATGGCGAAATACAATCAATTATTACGAATTGAAGAAGAATTAGGAGATGTTGCTTATTTTCCAATGGAAAAGGCCTTTAAAATATAATTTTTAAAGAAGCAAAATGTTTTAAATTTGGTTAATAAATTTTCATAATATAATTAAGCCAGTGATTTTTTCACTGGTTTTTTTGTGCTCACAAAATAAGTTAATATTATTTTAAAATGTTAAAAATCTATCTAAAGAGATTTTAAAATCATACAAAATATCTTATCTTCGTGACATTAAGAAAAAACAGATAAAATAACAGTAAATGTCAGATATAGCTAAATTACAAATTGGAGAAAACGCGTATGAGTTTCCTTTAGTAAAAGGAACAGAAAATGAAGTTGCAATAGATATAAAAACACTTAGATCTGCAACAAATGGAGTTGTAACTATAGATCCTGGTTATAAAAATACAGGCTCTTGCGAAAGTGCTGTTACTTTTTTAGATGGTGAAAAAGGAATTCTTAGATATAGAGGGTATCCTATTGAGCAATTAGCTGATAAAGCAGACTTTTTAGAAGTATCTTATGCTTTAATATTTGGAGATTTACCAACAAAAGAGCAATTAGAAAAATTTCATTCAGATATAAAAGCACATTCTTTAGTAGATGATGATGTTAGAAAAATTTTAGAAGCTTTCCCAAAAACAGCTCATCCTATGGGTGTTTTATCTTCTTTAACAAGTGCTTTAACTGCATTTAATCCAATCTCTGTTAATATTGAGTCTAGAGAAGATATGTATCATGCCATAGTTAGAATATTGGCAAAGTTTCCTGTTTTAGTTGGTTGGACAATGCGTAAAAAAATGGGGCTACATTTAAACTATGGAAAAAAATCTTTAGGCTATGTAGAAAATATCATGTACATGATGTTTAAAGAGCCAAACGAAGATTTTGTAGTAAATCCAATCATCAAAGATGCTTTAGACAAGTTATTAATCTTACATGCAGATCATGAGCAAAACTGTTCTACATCTACAGTTAGAATTGTAGGTTCATCTCACGCAGGTTTATTTGCTTCTCTTTCTGCAGGTATTTCAGCGCTTTGGGGCCCACTTCATGGAGGTGCAAATCAAGCAGTCTTAGAAATGTTAGAAGCTATTAAAGAAGATGGTGGTGATACAAAAAAATACATGGCAAAAGCCAAAGATAAAAATGATCCTTTTAGATTAATGGGCTTTGGACATAGAGTGTATAAAAACTTTGATCCAAGAGCAAAAATAATTAAAAAGGCAGCAGATGAAGTGCTAGAAAGTTTAGGGGTAGAAGATCCTATCTTAGAGATTGCAAAAGGTTTAGAAAAAGAAGCTTTAAGTGATCCTTACTTTGTAGAAAGAAAACTATATCCAAATGTAGATTTCTATTCTGGAATCATCTATAGAGCAATGGGTATTCCTGTAGAAATGTTTACAGTAATGTTTGCAATGGGACGTTTACCTGGTTGGATTGCGCAGTGGAAAGAAATGCGTTTGAAAAAAGAACCAATAGGTCGTCCGCGTCAAATATATGTGGGAGAAAACGAAAGAGATTTTGTTTCATTAGAAAACAGATAATTTATTACTTTTATATAAATTTTAAAAAGCTTCATATTTATGAAGCTTTTTTTATAAATATGGTTTTATGATACAATTAAACGTAAAAAATGAAACTGCGAGGTTAAAAGCAGTTGTTTTAGGTACAGCAAAAAGTAATGGGCCTGTGCCAAATGTAGAAGATTGTTATGATCCTAAAAGTATACAGCATGTGTTGGCAGGAACGTATCCTAAAGAAGAGGATATGATGAAAGAAATTGAAGCTGTTGTCAAAGTTTTAGAAAAATATAATGTAACTGTTTATAGGCCTAAAGTTATAGAAAATTACAATCAAATATTTTCTAGAGATATTGCTTTTGTG
Source organism: Polaribacter sp. (assembly GCF_965656025.1). GTDB lineage: Bacteria > Bacteroidota > Bacteroidia > Flavobacteriales > Flavobacteriaceae > Polaribacter. The sequence continues at coordinate 240 of NZ_CBFHJT010000098.1, read as the reverse complement.
ATAGAAGATAAATTTATAAAAGCAAACATATTACCAGATAGAGATCAAGAAATAGAAGCGATTTCTCATGTTATCTCTAAGATAGATCCAAATAAAATTGTAGAATTACCAGAAGAATGCCATGTAGAAGGAGGAGACGTAATGCCTTGGAATGATTATATTTTTGTAGGAACCTATTCAGGCGAAGATTATCCTGAACATATTACAGCAAGAACAAATGTAGATGCAGTAATCACATTG
>NZ_CBFHJT010000097.1:0-8177 GCF_965656025.1 Polaribacter sp. | reverse complement strand
AGTAATAATAAACATTTAGGTAAAGCACCACATAAACCTGTTTTATTACTATCAATAATTTCACTTATTAAAAAAGGATTCATTACAAATAATAGAATTTATATTAATAGTGAATTACTTTTATCATTTAAAAATAACTGGAATAAAGTAGTAGAAACGAAACATTCTTGTAAATTTTATCTTCCTTTTTTTCATTTAAGAAGTGAACCTTTTTGGTATTTAGTTTCAAAAAACGGAAAAACTTTAGAATTGACAAGATCCAGTAGCATTAAAAGTTTTAAAAGTCTAAATGCAAATGTAGCTTTTGCTGAAATTGATAAAGAACTATTTCAAATATTAAAAGATGAAAAACACTCATCATATTTCATAGAATTATTAATTGATTTATACTTTCCTAACCAAAAATCTAATTTCTATTTAAATAATATTAATGATATAGAAACTAACATACAAAATCAAATATTAAAAGAGGATGGTGAAAATTATCAATTATTAATTACTGAATTAAAGTCCAAACTTCCTGAAGATGAATATGAAGAAGAAATATACTTAAGAGGTGGTTTATTCAAAAGAATTATACCCAAATTATATAATTACTCATGTTGTATATCAGAAATGAGAATTGAATCTTTATCAAATATACAAATGATAGATGCTTGTCATATTATCCCTTTTAGTATATCAAAAAATGATACTATTACAAATGGCTTATCGTTATCTCCTAATTTGCACAGAGCTTTTGATAGAGGACTTATAACTATTAATAAAAATTATATTGTGCGGGTTTCTCCAATTATAATTGAAAATGATAGTCCATTTTCTTTATCACAATTTGAAGGTAAACAGATAATTCTACCAGAAAATGACAAATACTATCCATCACCAATTTCTTTGGATTGGCACAATAAAGAATATTACAGAATTTAAGATTGATAACTAATAGACACAAACAAAAAAAGCATCTCAAAAGAGATGCTTTTCGCGGTCTGGACGGGACTCGAACCCGCGACCCCCTGCGTGACAGGCAGGTATTCTAACCAGCTGAACTACCAAACCGTTGCTAATAGCGGATGCAAATATATAATAGATTTTAATATCTGCAAACAAAAAAATGAATTTTTATTTAATTTTTTTTCTACTGATTAAATATTTTGTCAATACATCATTAAAACCAGCATTAATATCTACAGGAACATAATCTATCTGGTATTGTAAACATTTATTTTTCAAATCTTTAAAATAATTTTCTACAATTTCTTTGTATTTTTCTCTAACATTCTCTGCATAAATATTTATTGCTTCGCCTGTTTCTAAATCTACAAATTTCTTAGGCGCATTGTCAAAATTAAAGTCTAATTCTGTTTTTCCATCAAATGTATGAAACAAAACTACCTCATGTTTGTTATATTTTAGATGACGTAAAGCCTCAAAAAGTGCTTCGTTTTCTTTGGTTGTTTGAAACATGTCTGTAAACAGAAAGATTAAAGAACGTCTGTGAATTTTTTCTGCAATCTCATGTAAATATTTATAGGTATCTGTATTTGCACTTGATTCTGAAACCAACAATTGCTCTAATTGATGTAACAACATCTTTCTATGGCGCTCACTCCCCTTTTCTGGAGCATAATACTCATAAGAATCTGAATAAATACTCAGACCCACAGCATCTCTTTGGCGTTTTAAAATTTCTATTAAACAAGCTGTTGCTACTGCAGAAAAACCCACTTTATTTAAAGTGTTTACCGTTTGTTTTTTTACTATGGGATAATGCATAGATGCAGAGTTGTCTATAATGATATGACAGCGTAAATTGGTTTCTTCCTCGTACTTTTTGGTGTATAGTTTTTCAGTTTTTGCATATAATTTCCAATCTATATGGCGTGTACTTTCTCCTTTGTTATACAATTTATGTTCAGAAAACTCTACAGAAAAACCATGAAACGGACTTTTATGCATCCCTGTAATAAAACCCTCTACCACACTTTTGGCTAAAATGTCTAGATTTTTAATTTCAGAAGATTGTACTTCAGATAAATTCATACTTACTTTTTAATGTCTTGTGCTCTTTTTAAATGATCTGTGGTTTGCAATAATTTTTTTAACAAAATGGGATTATAATCTGGATTATCGTCTAAAAATTGTTGTAAAATAGCATTTGCTTCTTTAGATGAGTAATTCCCAATAGAATTGGCCAACCATCCTTTGGGGAAAAAGATATCTCCTGTTAATTGTACCTCTTCTAATTTTTCTAAAATCGATTGTAAATGTTTTGTAGAAGATTGTTGTCTTAAAGGATGATGTATATTTCTTAAAGCAGTTTGTACCCAAGATTCTTTTTCTCTATTTTCTTTTTGCAATAAAGAACTCATAAAAGCATCTCTTACTTTTACATCATTAGAAAGTGATGGTAACAGCCATTTAAAACGCTCTAATCTGTCTGGATTTGAAATTCTTGTTTGTTGTTCTTGTAAAATTTCTGTTGCTTTTGGATGTTGAAATATTGCTAATTTTATAGCTAAAGAAGTAAAATCGTTTTCGTTTAAAAATAGATTTCTGATCTCTTTATCTTTGTTCCAAATGGCGTATAAATTTTTTGTGCCCGTTTTAGAAATGGCTATGCTTTGGTACAAGCCAAATAAAGTTTTCTTTATATTGGTTGGTAACTCTTTTTCTAGCAAACTAAATATACTATTTTCAGTTTCTTTTTGAATTGATTTTTGCTGCGTTGCTGTTAAAAATGTCCAAAAAATATTCGAAATTCTACCTGACAGATAATTGGTGATTAACTCATTTTCTTCTTGTTGTGTCGCATCTAAGTAAACCTTATAGGTTTCTATAGGAGTTACCACTCCGTTTAACATATTTTCATATAAATTAATGAATTGATATCCTCTAGAAACCTCATCATCTATGTTTTTATAATCATAAATTTTATTTTTATAAATAGGAAAAACGCCATAACCAAAGCCATTTGTATTGTACAATACTTGCCCAGGTTTAAAATCTTTAGTACCCTCAGTAATATCAAAAGATTTGCCCATGTTTTTTATGCCAATGATTTTTTCATAACCTCGCTCATCAATCAATTTAATTTTAAATGATTGTGTCCATATTTTATTAGAACCATCTTCGGCTTTTTGATGGATTACAAACTTGCTAACATTGCCTTTTTCATTCAGTTCAATTTCTTCATAAAAGATAGGTCTTCCAGATGAATTTACCCAAACATCACTCCATTGTTGAATGTCACCAGCAGATTTTTTATCTAAAATAGTTACCAACTCATTCCAGTCTGCATTCGAGTTTTGGTAGGTTTTTATATATTCTTGAATCCCTTCTCTGAAAGATTCTTCGCCCAACAAATACTCTAATTGACGCATCATAATGGGTGCTTTGTTGTAAATAATTCTTCCATACAAAGAACCCGCATTTTTTAAATTATCTAAATTTTGACGAATGGCATTTGTACCTGCTGTTCTATCTTCTGAATAAGCACTTGGGTAATGAGCCATCATAAAACTTAAACGATGATTGATTGCTGGAAAAACAGGATTCATAATTTTATCTGCCATAAAATTGGCAAAAACTTCTTTCATCCAAACATCATTAAACCATTTCATGGTTACCAAATCTCCAAACCACATGTGTGAGGTTTCATGCGCAATCAATTTGGCTCTACTTAACTTTCTGTTTTGCGTCGCATTTTTATCTAAAAACAAAGAAGAGGCTCTGTATTGAATTGCCCCAACATGCTCCATGCCTCCATATTGAAAAGGTGGAATTGCAGCAAAATCCATTTTTTGAAACGGAAATTTTACCTGTGTATATTCCTCTAAAAAGTCTAAAGAATTTTGATGAATTTGAAAAATAGCATCTACACTTTTGTCTATTTTTTCTTGATCGTTTTCTCTGTATAAAAAACGCATTTTAAAAGCTCCTGGATTTTTAGTTGCTGACGTAAATTTGCCTGCCACAAAAGAAAATAGATAGGTGCTCATTGTATCTGAAGTTGTAAAAGTATGTTCTGTAAAATCACCTTTTTTTAAAGTGCTTATTTCTTTAGCTCCTGCTAATACTTTCCATGCATTTGGGGCTGTAATTTTTAAGTTATAATTGGCTTTTATATCTGGCTGATCAAAAGAAGGAAACAATGTACTTGCTCTGTCTGGTACTAAAAGTGTATACAAAAATTCTTGGTTTCTGTTAAGTGATGTTTCACCAGCCTCAAAAATAATTTCCACAGAATTTTCTCCGATAATTAAGCTTTTTTTATCAAGAATGATGTGTTCTTTTTGGTGACTGATTTCTGAAGCGTCTCCGTTTATTTTGATAGATTTCAGTTTCGAACCCTCTTCATTAAAATCTAATAAAACATCATTTTTTAAGTCATTTACATTAAAATTTAGTTGTAAAGTTGATGCAATTGGACTGTTTTTTTCTTTAGGTATTTTAAAATGCAAATTGTAAACAACCTCTGAAATTTGTTGTTTTCTATATTTGGCCAATTCGTATGAAATCCCTTTTTCTATGGTAAGTTTTTCTTCTTTTTTATGGCAGGAGAAAAAAAATAAAAGAGATACTATATAAATATAATTTTTCATTTCGTTTATTATTTATTGACCACATAGGTAAATTAAAAACTTAGTTTTTAATCGTGGTTCGTTCAACTTACAATTTTGTGAAAATAACATTGCTATTTTTACAAAATTGAGTTTCACTAAAATAAAAAAAGGTTTAGCGTTAGCCAAACCTTTTATAATTATAAAGTGTTAATACTACTACAATGCAGCATCAATTTTATCTGTATATGTTTTTTTAGGAGCTACACCTACTTGCTTGTCTACGACTTCTCCGTTTTTAAAAACTAAAACGGTTGGTATGTTTCTTACACCGTATTTTGCAGCAAATTCTTGGTTGGCATCTACATCTACTTTACCTACAACTGCTTTACCATCATATTCTGAGTGAATTTCATCTACGATTGGTCCTACCATTCTGCATGGTCCACACCAAGCTGCCCAAAAATCTACTAATACTGGTTTATCTGATTTTAACACTACTTCGTCAAAATTTGCGTCTGTAATTTCTAATGCCATTTTATATTTTTTTAATTGATTGTTTTTAAATTTCTAACACAAAAGTAAACAAATTATTTACCATTTTATTTTGGCAAAATTATTTCTACCTATAAAACTATCAACGGATTCTATATTCAATAGCTTTTATAGACACGTGCGTGAAGGATCGAGGCTTTGTTTGAGCTCTTATGCTTTGGCGTAAAGCGAGTGCCGAAAGCCTGACGTTTTTTGTTTTTGTTGCGCGGAGCGAAACTTTAAAACAAAAAAGGGCACGCCCTAAAAAATTTGTTCAGCAATGGCTTTTATATTTGTTGATTTTCCCATAGAATAATAATGTAAAACTGGCACACCTGCTGCCAACAACTCTTTAGATTGGGCAATTGCAAACTCTACACCCACTTGACGTACGTCTTTATTGGTTTTGCATTTAGAGACTTCGTTTATTAAACTTTCTGGCAAATCGATTCTAAAAACTTGGGGTAAAATTTGTAAATGACGTTTTACAGCCAAGGGTTTAATCCCTGGAATGATAGGCACATTTATACCAATTTGTTTTGCAGCTTCTACAAACTCAAAATACTTTTTATTGTCGAAAAACATTTGTGTAACCACATAATCTGCACCAGCATCTACCTTTTCTTTCAAACGTTTTAAATCGGTTTGTAAAGAGGGTGCTTCTAAATGTTTTTCTGGATAGCCAGCTACACCAATACAAAAATCTGCGCAATTTTCTGGCTCAATAACATCATGCAAATATTTACCACAGTTTAAATCTTGTATTTGAGAAACCAATTGCGACGCATACTCATGCCCACCTTCTGATGGCGAAAAATATTTTTGATGACTCATAGCATCTCCTCTTAACGCCATTACATTGTCTATGCCCAAATAGTGACAATCTACTAATAAATATTCTGTTTCTTCTTTGGTAAAACCTCCACAAAGTACATGAGGTACAGTATCTACATCATATTTGTGTTTTATGGCTGCACAGATACCTAAAGTTCCTGGACGCATTCTTGTTATTTTTCTGTCTAATAACCCGGATTTCTCTACATAAACATACTCTTCTCTAGAAGTTGTAACGTCTATAAATGGAGGATTAAACTCCATTAACGGATCTATATTGTTGTATAATTCTTCTATATTATTTCCTTTTTTAGGTGGAATAATTTCAAAAGAAAACAATGTTTTTCCGTTTGCTTTTTTAATGTGATCTGTAATCTTCATTTATGCTGAATTTGTTTCAGTAAATTAGAAGAAATAAGCAACTAATAATGCAGTAATTGTTAGTGTAAAAAGCTTTAGAAAGAATACTAACTCTATCTTATATTTTTTCATCTTATTTAATTTTTCTGCAAAATTCTTATTTCTTCTCTAATTTTATGTTAGTTAAAATGCAATAAATTATTAATTTTTTTGCGTGTACATTATTCTTCTGCTAAAGATGGATGCAACCATTTTCTCGCCTTTTCTTTTGTAATTCCTTTTCGTTCTGAGTAATCTATAACTTGATCATCGGTAATTTTACCCAAACCAAAATATTTGGCTTCTTTGTTGGCAAAATAATAGCCAGAAACTGCAGCAGCTGGCCACATGGCTAAACTTTCAGTTAACTTTACTCCTATTTGATTTTCTACATCTAACAAATCCCAAATGGTTTCTTTTTCTAAATGATCTGGACATGCTGGGTAACCTGGTGCAGGACGAATTCCTTTATAATTTTCTTTGATTAAATCTTCATTGGTTAAGGCTTCATCAATTGCATATCCCCAATGTTTGGTTCTAATTTGTTTGTGTAAATATTCTGCAAAAGCCTCTGCAAAACGATCTGCAATGGCTTGTGCCATAATTGCATTATAATCGTCTTCTTTTGATCTATAACTATCTGCTAATTCTTGCGCTCCAAAAATACCCACACAAAATGCACCTAGATAATCTTTTTTATTTGTTTCTTTTGGTGCTATAAAATCTGCTAATGCTAAATTTGGTATGCCTTCTCGTTTTTTTAATTGCTGGCGTAAGGTTCTGAAAATTACTTTTTGTTTATGAGATTTCTCGACTGTGCTCGAAATGAGTTTTCTATTCGGTTTTCGAGAAACTTCAATATCATCATCATTGATTGTATTTGCTTCAAACAAACCAAAAATTGCTTTTGGTTTTAGCAATTGTTTGGCAATAATTTCTTTAATCATTGCTTGTGCTTCCTCGTACATTATGGTTGCTTGTTCTCCAACCACTTTATCCGTTAAAATATCAGGAAATTTTCCATGTAAATCCCAACTTCTAAAAAACGGACTCCAATCTATAAAAGGTACCAATTCTTTTAAACTCAGTTGTTCTAAAGTTTGAATACCTAATTCTTTTGGTTTTACAATTCCTGAAGTTTCCCAATCGATTTTATACTTACGTTTTCGAGCTTCATCAATAGAAATATATGATTTTTCTTTACCTCGCTTTAAAAACTTGGTTCTAAATTCGTCATAATCTTTTTTCAGTTTTGCAGTATATAAGTGGCTCGATTTTTTGTTTAACAAATCACCCACAACCGTTACTGCTCTTGAGGCATCATTTACATGAACCACTGCATTTTTGTACTGTGTATCTATTTTTACTGCTGTATGTGCTTTTGAGGTTGTTGCACCACCAATTAATAAAGGCAACTCAAAATTTTGACGTTGCATTTCTTTGGCTAAATACACCATTTCATCTAGAGAAGGTGTAATTAATCCACTTAAACCAATCGCATCAACTCGTTCATCAATAGCAGTTTGAATGATTTTTTCTGGTGGCACCATTACCCCTAAATCAACAATCTCATAGTTATTACAGGCTAAAACAACGCTTACAATATTTTTACCAATATCGTGCACATCTCCTTTAACAGTTGCCATTAATATTTTTCCTACGGGTTCTGATTTGTCTGATTTTGCTGCTTCAATAAACGGATTTAAATAGGCAACCGCTTTTTTCATCACCCTTGCAGATTTTACTACTTGTGGCAAAAACATTTTTCCTGCTCCAAATAAATCGCCTACCACATTCATACCAATCATTAAATGACCTTCTATAACTTCTATTGGTGCGTCAGCTTCTTGT
>NZ_CBFHJT010000096.1:2938-8270 GCF_965656025.1 Polaribacter sp. | reverse complement strand
GTTTTGTTACAACTAGATAGTTTAGAAAAAATGGAACATTTTACCAACAATATGTTAGGTAAGGTATATTATCATTTAGAGGATTTTAAAAGCGCACAAGAACGTTTTAAAAATGTAATTAAAATAGATTTTGAAGATTTTAGAGCACTTACTTATTTAGGCAATATAGCTTTAAAAGAGAAAGATTATAAGACCGCTATGTTTCGTTATTTTATGGCAACTACCGTTGGTAAAGAAAAAAGAGATGATGCTTATTATGGCTTAGCAACTCTAAATTACGAGCAAAAAAAACCAGCAGTTGCAATTCGATATTTTAAAAAAGCTTTCGAAGAAAACCCTAGAAACTACAAAGCACTTTTTCAGCAAGCAAAACTATCTGATGGCTATTACAAAGACAAAAAAATAGCATACAAATTATATAAACACTACAAGAGTCGTTTTTTTGAAAAAGATAAAGAAATGACTGATTTTGTAACCAATAGAATTACAAGTATTAAAAAAGATTATTTTATGAAAGGAGAAACATTAAAATAATTTTTAAAATTAAAGTATTAATTTCGCACTTATAATAAAAACATTATAATGAAATCAATTACTTTCTTATTCTTATGTATGTTCTCTATTTTATCTTTAAATGCGCAAGATAAAAAAGTCATTGCCAAAGTTTACTTTAAAAGAACTTTAGACAGCTATAAGGCAAAAGACGTAGAAAAAACAGCAGAATATTTAGAGAAAACTGTTTTGTATGATGATGGAATTTCTAGAAAAGAAGTTGCTATTTTTGGAGCTAAATTTTACTACGACAATAAAAAATATAAAAAAGCGAAAGAATACCTAAAAGCTTATTTTAATTTAGAAAAGAATAAAAAATTAGAGGAGTATACAGAAATGTTGGTTTTGTATACAGACACCATAGATGGGCTTGAAAACACAAGCAAACCAAAAAAAGATATAAAAAAAGTTATAAAAAAAGATACTTCTACAGTTAAGCCTGTTGTAAAACCAGAGGTTAAAAAGGATTCAATAAAAGATGATGTTTTTATAGAAAAAGAGTCTTTAGAAAATTCTGAATCTGACCAAGGGATCAAAGCTGTAAATGCAGACAATACCTCAAAAAATATCATTAACGGTGGCGAACCCGAAAATGTGCCTTTTTCAATAATTGAAGTTGCGCCTATTTTTCCTGGATGTTCAGGTTCTAATAGAGAAAGGAAAGATTGTTTTAGTAAAAATGTGCAAAATCATTTTACAAGAAAATTTAATACAGATTTGGCAAATCAATTAGGACTATCTTCAGGTAGAAAAAAAGTGTTTATAACTTTTACAGTTAAAAATACTGGTTTTGTAAAGGATATAAATGTTAGAGCACCACACCCAGAAATACAAAAAGAAGTTGTTAGAGTAATGGAGCTTCTACCTAAAATGAAACCAGGAACACAAAGAGGAAAAAATGTAAATGTTAAGTATGGTTTTATATTTACTTTAATTGTAGAAGGTGATGATGAAAAAAAGGGCTAAATGTCTGTAAAATTTAGTAAATTCACGCAATAATTCAATTTATGTTTTTGCGTTCGCTTTCTTTTTTGATGATGATTATTTTTTGCACTTCGTGCGATTATTTTTCGTTTACCAATTCAAAAAATGAAAAAGTGTTAGATACAGTTATCGATTTTACTTCTGTAGATACGTATCCATCTTTTAAAATTTGCGATTCTATTATAGAAAAAGAAGCAAAATTTGCTTGTTTTAAAAATACGATTCATAAAAAAATAGGAGAGAAGCTAAACCAGCATAGTTTTAAAATACAAGATTCTATCAACGAAAAAATTTATGTAGATGTTTTAATAGATGGCAAAGGCAATTTCATGTTAGATAGTATTCATTCTTCAGAAAATATTAAAAAGCAGTTACCAAGGTTAGATAGTTTACTTACAGATATTATTGATAATTTACCTAAGGTTTTTGCTGCGAATAAAATGGGGATTCCTGTAACCACAAAATACAGTTTACCGATTCAAATTCAGTTAAAAGAGTAAATTTTTTGGAGAGATTTTTAAATTAAAATATCTAATTCAGCATTTGCCAAAGTTTGTCTTTTAATTCTTGTAAACCAGTTTGTGCAACAGAAGAAATAAATAAAGCCTCAACACCTTTTGGCAGTTCTGCTTTAATCTCTGCTTTTAACTCATCATCTAACATATCTGTTTTAGAAATCGCCAACAAACGGTCTTTGTCTAATAATTCTGGATTGTGTTTTTTCAACTCATTTAAAAGAATTTCATATTCTTTATTAATATCATCACTATCAGCAGGAATTAAAAAAAGTAAGGTAGAATTACGTTCTATATGACGTAAAAAACGATGCCCCAAACCTTTGCCTTCTGCAGCACCTTCTATAATACCAGGTATGTCTGCAATTACAAAACTCTTATAATCTCTATATTCTACTATACCTAAGTTAGGTTTTAAAGTAGTAAATGCATAATCTGCAATTTTAGGTTTTGCAGCAGTTAAAACAGATAATAAAGTAGATTTACCTGCATTTGGGAAACCAACCAAACCAACATCAGCTAATAATTTTAATTCTATTCTAAACCAACCTTCTTGTCCATCTATACCAGGTTGAGCATATCTTGGTGTTTGGTTTGTAGAAGATTTAAAATTCCAGTTACCCAAACCACCTTTTCCTCCAGGTAATAAAATAACTTCTTTTTGATCTTCTGTAATTTCGTAAAGAATTTCGTCTGTGTCTGCATCTCTTACAATCGTTCCTAAGGGAACGTCTATGTAAACATCTTCTCCATCATGACCTGTACTTCTACTTTTGCTTCCTGCTCCACCTTGTGTCGCTCTAAAATGACGTTTAAATTTTAGGTGAAATAATGTCCACATATTTTTATCTCCACGCAAAATAATGTGTCCTCCACGTCCACCATCACCACCATCAGGTCCACCTTTGGTAATGTATTTTTCTCTGTGTAAATGCGCAGAACCCTGCCCACCTTTTCCAGAAGATGCGTATATTTTTATGTAATCAACAAAATTTCCTTCAGTCATAGTTTTTGTGTAATTGTGTAATTGTTGAAACGTGTAATTGAACTCGTTGCTTAAACAATTAAACGCTTAAACAGTTACACGTTTTTACAGTTTAATAAATACCTCAGATATTCTTTGGGTAATTTCTTTAATAGAGCCTACGCCGTTAATTCCGTAATATTTTCCTTGTGCTTCAAAATAATCTTTTAAAACAGCTGTTTTTGTATTGTATTCGTTAAAACGATTTCTAATTTTACCTTCATCAGTATCATCTGTTCTACCACTCGTTTTTCCTCTTTCTAACAGACGCTCTACTAATAAATCTTCGGGTACTTCTAAAGCAATCATTCCGTTTATTTGTTCTCCTTTTTCCCCTAAAAATGCATCTAAAGCTTCTGCTTGAGATTGTGTTCTTGGAAAACCATCAAAAATAAAACCATTAGCATCTGTATTTTTTTCTACTTCTGCTTTTAACATATTTATGGTTACTTCATCTGGTACCAAATTACCATCGTCCATGTATTTTTTTGCTAATAAACCAAGTTCTGTTTGGTTTTTTATATTGAACCTAAACACATCTCCTGTAGAAATGTGTACCAAATTATACATGTCTTTTAAAAATTCTGCTTGTGTACCTTTCCCTGCTCCTGGAGGGCCAAATAATACGATGTTTTTCATTTTTGGTGGTGTTGTTAGTTGATATATTTCTGGATAATTTCTTCCTAAACCATTATAATCTAAACCATAGCCTACTACAAATTTGTCTTTTATACTAAGGCCTATATAGTCTATTGGTAATTCTTTTCTAAAAACGTCTGGTTTAAATAATAGGGTAGCAATTTTTAATTGTTTTACATTTTTATCTTTAAAAATAGCATAAATTTCTTGTAATGTATTACCAGTATCTATTACGTCCTCTAAAATGATTACAGTTCTGTTGGTCAGGTCTTCATTAATGCCTACTAATTCTCTAACATTTTCTGAACTTTTTGTTCCATCATAAGACGCTAATTTTACAAAAGAAACTTCACAATCGCCATCAAAAGCTCTTATAAAATCTGCAGCAAATAGAAAGCAACCATTTAAAATACCTACAAAAATAGGTACTTCGTTCTTTGGTAAATCTGCTTTTACTACTCTTGCTAAATATTTAACAATAGCCGAAATTTTATCCTTCTCTATGTAAGGTCTAAAATATAAATCGTGTAATTTTATAATGCTCATAAGAGTGCAAATATAAATGCTATAAATTAAATGAAAAAACCGTTTTCCATTTGCTGAATAAAATTCAGGCTTTTTATGGAAAACGGTTTTTTTATGTTGTTAAAAAACTAGTTGTTTTTTTCTTCTTTTTTAGTAGCATCAAACATAATAGGCGTTGCTACAAATAATGATGAGTAGGTACCTACAATAACACCTACTATTAAAGCAAACATAAATCCTTTAATAGAATCTCCACCAAATAAGAAAATGGCTAACATAACTAATAAAGTTGTTAAAGATGTATTGATAGTTCTACCCAATGTAGAGCTTAATGCTTTATCTACAACTTCGTTATATTTCCATTTTGTGTGTATGCCTGCAAATTCTCTAATTCTATCAAAAATAACCACGGTATCATTTAGCGAATAACCAACTACAGTTAATATGGCTGCAATAAACGATTGCCCAATTTCCATGTCAAATGGCATAAAACTGTATGTGATAGAAAATACACCCAATACAATTAATACATCATGAAATACAGCTACTACTGCACCAATAGAGAATGATATTTTTCTAAAACGTAATAAAATGTATAAGAAAACTACTAATAATGATCCAAATACTGCATACAATGCTGATGTTTTAATATCATCTGCAATGGTCGGTTCTACTTTCATATAACTCATAACACCTGCACCTTGTTTTTCGAAACCAGGTTTAAAGTTTTCATATGATGTGTTTCCTAAATAAGATTTTAAACCCGTAAATAAAGTATTTTGTACTTCTTCATCTACTTCTTGGCCTTCTTCATCAATTTTATAAACGGTTGTTATTTTTAATTGATTAGCTGTACCATAGGTTTTAACCTCTGGAGCTGTACCAAAAGCATCTTTTAAAGTTCCTGCAACTTCTGTAGCGTTCAAGTCTTGGTCAAAACGAACTACATAAGAACGACCACCTTTAAAGTCTACCCCTTGTTTTAATCCTATAGAGAAAATTGAAACAATCCCTGCAATAATAATTGCTCCAGAAATTACGTATGCAATCTTACGTTTTCTTAAGAAGGCTACATTAATATTTTGGAACCAAC
>NZ_CBFHJT010000096.1:1668-2841 GCF_965656025.1 Polaribacter sp. | reverse complement strand
TGCAATAATAATTGCTCCAGAAATTACGTATGCAATCTTACGTTTTCTTAAGAAGGCTACATTAATATTTTGGAACCATCCCTTAGAGATAGAAGTGTTAAATGTTAAGTTAGTACCTTTATTTACAGCGCCATCAATTAATAAGCGTGTAATAAATACGGCTGTAAACAATGAAGTAGCAATACCAATCATTAACGTTAAAGCAAAACCTTTAATTGGTCCTGTACCAAATACATATAAAATAATACCTGTTAATAAAGTGGTAATATTGGCATCAATAATTGCAGAAAGTGCTCCTTTAACAGAGAACCCTTCTTCTACAGATTGTTTTAACCCTTTCTTTTTAAATAAGCCTTCTTTAATTCTCTCGAAGATAATTACGTTGGCATCTACAGACATACCAATAGTTAAGATAATACCTGCAATACCAGGTAAAGTTAACACAGCATTAAACGATGCTAAAATTCCGAAAATAAATAAGATGTTTACTATTAATGCAATATCAGCAAATAAACCAGCTTTACCATAATATAAAATCATCCAAACTAAAACTAAGAAAATAGCCAAACCAAATGAAAGGAAACTGGCATTTATAGCTTCTTGACCTAAAGAAGGTCCAACAACTTCAATTTGAATAATTCTTGCAGCCGCCGGTAATTTACCTGCTTTTAAAACAGTGGCAATATCTTCTGCCTCTTCAATAGTCATACTTCCTCCAGAAATAGAAGTTCTACCTCCAGTAATCGCTTGATTTACAGATGGTGCTGTGTATACATAGTCATCTAAAACCACAGCTACAAATCTACCTACATTATCAGCAGTCATTTTAGCCCATTGTTTTGTGCCAGAGCTATTCATGGTCATACTAACCTCTGGTTTGTTTAATTGGTCAAATACTTGTGCAGCGTCTAAAATAACATCGCCTTCTATAGTTGGTTTGTCATTTCTATTCGATTTTATAGCATACAAACCAATCAATTCACTAGGTTCATAGTCATCATCTGCGTTTGCAGGTTTTGCAGGTGTAAAAGTTTTATAATCCCATAAGAATCTAACATAACGTAATTCGTTTGGTAATAAATCTCTAACTTCTTTTTTTCTTAGCAATTCGTTTACTGTTGCTGTATCTCTAACAGATGCTTGTGCCACTAAAGAGCTCATTTGTTGTTGAGA
>NZ_CBFHJT010000096.1:0-1569 GCF_965656025.1 Polaribacter sp. | reverse complement strand
TTGTGCAAAGTTCGGCATTAAATAGGTAAATAAGTTCTTTTGAACTTTTGTAGAATCTACGGCATCTCCTAAAAGATCGTCAATGTCATCTTTTTCTGTGCTATCTTTTACTTGCTCAGTTGTGGTGTCATCTTTTAATAATTCAGCAACTTTCGCATTTGCAGAAAGTAAGAAGTTTTGTACTTCTGCATTGGTATATACTTCCCAGAATTGTAATTCTGCTTTGCTTGTAATTAATTTTGTAACACGTTCAATATCTTTAGCACCTGGTAATTCAATCTGAATTCTACCCGAATTACCAATTCTTTGGATGTTTGGAGATGTTACCCCAAACTTATCAATTCTACTTCTTAATACCTCAAAAGCAGTACCAATAGAACTGTTTATTTCTTCTTGTAAAGTTTCTCTTACGGTAAAATTGTCTTCATTAAAAGAAATTTTATCGCTTAAAGCTTTGGTACCAAAAATAGATGGGTCACTTAATTTTGTGTCTCCAGCTATTTTTTCAAATTCTTCGAAAAATAAATCTAAATAGGTAGCATTACTGCTTTTTTGTCTTTCGTCTGCTGCTTCTAAAGCTTTGTTAAACGCTTCGTTTTTAGAATCATTAGATAAACTTTTTAAAACCTCTTTTACAGAAACTTGTAAAATGGCATTAATACCACCTTTTAAGTCCAAACCAAGATTCATTTCTTTGTCTCTAACATCATTGTAAGAGTATTGTGCAACACCTAAATCTATAATGTCTTTGTTAGCAACACTATCTAAATATTTTCTTTCAAGAGTTGCTTTTTGTCTTGCATTATTATCTGTTGCATTTGTTTCTGCATATACTTTTGCATCATCTTCTACTTTGTTTGCTAAAAAAGTAAACGATAACTGGTATAAACTTACTAATCCGAAAAGGATAGCAAATAATTTAATAAGTCCTTTATTTTGCATTTTGTTGTTGTTAATTATTGTTTGTCAAGGTTTTTAAAAAACGTGCAAATATATACTTTCTAAAAGTACCTGACAATTATTTTTATTGATAGTTTTTGTGATTATGAGTAGGTTACTCATCAATATAAAAAGATAAAAAATGTATTGAGTTACATTTTTAACTGTTAAATTTTTTTGGGCCAGCTCTAACTTCTGGTTCTTTATTAGAGGTGTAATCTTTACTAAAAGGATTGCTTTTAGCAATTTTATAGGCAACTTTATAAAGTCGATTTGTCTTGTTTGCTAATAATGTCTTGTGATTATCAAAATAATTATCTGTGGTAAATCTATCTAATTGATGCTTTACCTCTAAAACATATTTGTAGTCTAAATTAGAATTATCTGTAGGTTTGTTTAATTCGTAAATGTCTAAACTATAATCGTAAACAACGTCTTTCTTTTGTTGATTATTAGGGTTGTTTTTTAATAAAAAAGAAGGGTTTTTCGAAAGAACTTCTCTAATGTTATCAACAGGAACTTCACTAAAATAGGATATTTTTAAAGTGCCATTTTTAGCCTCTTTAATGCTAATATTAGAAACACCTGCGTTTAAAAGTTTTTCTTTTACATCTGCAATGGTATTGTCTA
>NZ_CBFHJT010000095.1:0-8328 GCF_965656025.1 Polaribacter sp. | reverse complement strand
TAAAATTTCTTAAACCCGATACAATTTTGTATCGGGTTTTTTATTTGTGCTGTTCTAGATTCTGCACCTTTAAAATCAAAATCTAAATACAAATCATTAATAATTTATACTTTTTTTTTGGCGTTACCAAGCTTTAGGCTTGGTCAGGCTTTCCACTAAATCTTTTTTTCGCTCCTCAAAAAAAGATATCGTTCCAATCCTTAACGCAAACCAACTAAATAAGTACAAGCAACTTACACTTACTACTTGTTAATTTATTTTAAAGACTCATTTAATAGAATTATCTTTGTTTCCAAACCTAAAAAAAAGTATGACATTAATAAAATCAATATCAGGAATTAGAGGAACCATTGGTGGAAATATAGGCGATAATTTAACCCCAATTGACGCTGTAAAATTTGCTGCTGCTTATGGAGCTTTTATCAAAAAAAGAAACCCAAACAAAACCCAATTAATAGTAGTTATTGGTAGAGATGCTCGTATTTCTGGAAAAATGATTTCTAGCTTAGTCGCTAATACTCTAGTAGGTTTAGGCATAGATGTTATTGATTTAGGCTTGTCTACAACACCAACAGTAGAAGTTGCAGTGCCTTTAGAAAATGCTGATGGAGGTATTATTTTAACGGCTTCTCACAACCCAAAACAATGGAATGCCCTAAAGTTACTCAATGAAAAAGGAGAATTCTTAAATGGTGAAGATGGAGAGCAAATTTTAACCTTAGCAGAAAGTGAAACTATTGAATTTGCAGAAGTTGATGATTTAGGAGAATATTCAAAAGATAACACCTATTTACACAAACACATTCAAGAAGTTTTAAATCTTGATTTAGTGGATGTTGATGCCATTAAAGCAGCCAATTTTAAAGTAGTAGTTGATGGTGTAAACTCAACAGGCGGTTTATTTATTCCTGCTTTATTAAAGGAATTAAATGTTGAATGTGTAGAGTTGTATTGTACACCAAATGGACAATTTCCTCACAATCCTGAACCTTTAAAAGAGCACTTAACAGCTATTTCTGAATTAGTAGTTAAAGAAAAAGCTGATTTTGGTATTGTGGTAGATCCAGATGTTGATAGGCTGGCTATCGTTTCTGAAGATGGTTCTATGTTTGGAGAAGAATATACTTTGGTAGCCTGTGCAGATTATGTATTAGGAAAATTAGGTGGTGGTAATACTGTGTCAAATTTATCATCCTCAAGAGCGTTAAGAGATGTTACTCAAAAACATGGTGGAACCTATACTGCATCTGCAGTTGGTGAAGTAAATGTAGTTATCAAAATGAAAGAAACCAATACAGTAATTGGAGGAGAAGGTAATGGAGGTATTATTTACCCAGCTTCACATTATGGGCGTGATTCTTTGGTGGGTGTTGCGTTATTTTTGTCTTATTTAGCCAATAAAAAAATATCTTGTAAAGCGTTAAGAGATTCGTATCCAAGTTATTTTATGAGTAAAAATAAAATTACATTAACACCACAGATAGATGTAGATAACATTTTAGAAACCATGGCTACAAAATATGCTAATGAAGATGTTAATATTATAGATGGTGTAAAAATAGATTTTGCAGATGAGTGGATTCATTTAAGAAAATCGAATACAGAACCCATAATTAGAATTTATACAGAAGCAAAATCGCAAAAAGCTGCAGATGATTTAGCAACAAGATTTATAGCAGAAATAAAAGAACTTATTTAATTGTGCTTATATGAATTTAGAAAAGTATTTTAATCAATTTAGAGAACATATAGTCGGTATCAATCAAACTTTTACATCTCCTTATGGAGTGCAAAAATTAATTTATACAGATTGGACTGCCAGTGGTAGACTTTATAGACCTATTGAAGAAAAAATGCTTGATAAATTCGGTCCTTTTGTAGCAAATACGCATACAGAAACATCTACTTCCGGTGCAGCAATGACGTTAGCTTATCACGAAGCTAGAAAAATTATAAAACGACATGTAAATGCCAATGATAATGATGTTTTAATTACATCTGGTTCAGGTATGACAGGTGTTGTTAATAAATTCCAGCGTATTTTAGGACTTAAAGTATCAGAGAATTTAAAAAATCATACAACTATTCCAGAAGATTTAAAACCCATTGTATTTATCTCTCACATGGAACATCACTCTAACCAAACCTCTTGGTTAGAAACTATTGCAGATGTAGAAGTGGTGCCTTGCAATGCAGAAGGTTTAATTTGTTTAGAAAATTTTGAAAAATGTATCAAAAAATACGAGCATCGTAAAATTAAAATAGCTTCTATAACCTCTTGTTCTAACGTTACAGGCATAAAAACACCTTATCATAAAGTAGCAAAATTAATACACAGTTATAATGGTTTATGTTTTGTAGATTTTGCCTGTTGTGCACCTTACGTGAGTATTAATATGCACCCAGAAAATGAAGAGGAATATTTAGATGCTATTTTCTTTTCTCCTCATAAATTTTTAGGAGGACCTGGGTCTTCAGGTGTATTAATTTTTAATAAAAAGTTATATAAAAATACCATTCCAGATAATCCTGGAGGTGGTACTGTAAGTTATACAAATCCTTGGGGGCAACATGATTATTTTGATGATGTAGAAACTAGAGAGGATGGAGGAACACCTGCATTTTTACAAACCATTAGAGTTGCTTTGGCTATTCAGTTAAAAGAACAAATGGGCGTAAAAAATATAAAAAATAGAGAAGATGAAATTAACAAGGTAATTTTTAAAACTCTAGAAAATTTAGAAGGCGTTAAAATTTTAGCACCAAATCATAAAAAAAGATTGAGTATTTTTTCTTTCTATTTCGAAAAATATCATTTTAATTTGGTGGTAAAATTGTTAAACGATCGTTTTGGAATTCAAACCAGAGGTGGATGTTCTTGTGCAGGAACTTACGGGCATTTTTTACTAAACGTAGACCAAGAAACTTCTAACAAAATTAAAGATCAAATTTTACATGGTTGCAATACAGAAAAACCAGGTTGGGTTCGTTTGTCTGTGCATCCAACAATTACTAATGATGAATTAGAGTTTGTTTGTAATGCGTTAATAGAATTGTCTAAAAATATAGAAACTTGGGCTAAAGATTACGAATATCATTCTATTAAAAATGATTATGCCCATAAGTCTATTGCACCCATTGAGCATTCTTTGGTAAAAGACTGGTTTGGTTTATAATATCTTATAGAAATTCAGCAGGAACTTTATCTCTATGTTTAAATCTTTTATGAGACCATAAATAAAACTCTGGTTGCTCTAAAATATTTTTTTCTGTTAACTCAGTATAAATATCTGTTACATTGTAATTTTCAAACTCTTTCGGTTTGTCAGTTACAAGTTGAAATTCTATCTCATAATATCCTCTTTTTACTTTTTTTGCAACATAATTTATTACTACTAAATCAAAACGTTTAGAAAGCATTTCTGCACCTGTGTGAACAGGTACTTTTATGTTGAAAAATTCTCGCCAATAATAAGTTTTATGGGGTTGTGGTGATTGATCACTTAATAAAATGTAAGCTCCTTTTTTTTGATTAGAAAACCGTTGTTTCATTCCTTTAATCATGTCTGAAGTTTTGTAACCTCTAACTCCAAATTTTTCTCTAGAAGATCTAACATATTTCTCAAAATACTTATTATTTAACTTCGTATATGCACCCAATACATCAATATTTAAAACCAAAGCCAAACTTGTAGACCACTCCCAATTTGCTTGGTGTGCACCCACTAAAGCAATGCTTTTACCTTCGGCAGCATATTTATTTACCAGTTCAGGATTTTTATAAGTATATCTTTTTAAAATTTCTTTTTCAGAAATAGAAAAGGCTTTTACGCTTTCCATTAATAAATCCATTAAATGTTTAAAGAATTTTTTTCTAATACGTAGTAATTCTTCTTCAGGTTTGTCAGGAAAAGCAAGTTGTAAATTTTCTAAAACAACTTTTTTTCGATAACCAATAACATAGTAAATCAAAAAGAAGAAAATATCAGATTTTATATATAAGATTCTCATAGGAAGTCTCGATAAAATCCAGATGATAGGATAAGTAAAGGCAAAAACAATAAACTGCATATTCTGATTTTGATTTTGCAAATATCGTATATAAATTTAAAACGAAAAGAGATATAGTAAACGGATTTTATTATGTTTGTGATATGATAGGAAACATAAATCAAGCAGTTTTGTTAATAATTGTAGCCAATGTTTTGGTTTCAATGAAAGGATTTAACGATTACTCTTTTTTAAATAAATATAAATTTCAAGTAAGCAGTATTTTGTCTGGCGAAAAAATTAGAATGCTTACTTCTGGTTTTTTACATGTAGATTGGATTCACCTTGGGTTTAATATGTATACTTTGTATTTATTTGGAAGAATTGTTTCTAGTATGCTAGGAACCCCTTATTTTTTAATCATTTATTTTGGTAGCCTGTTAGCTGGTAGTTTATATTCTTTAAAATATCATAAAAAAGAACCCTATTATAGTGCTGTTGGTGCTTCTGGAGCAGTTTCTGGTATAGTATATTCTTCTATATTATTATATCCAGGCATGAGCTTGTATTTGTTTTTTATACCAATTGCAATTCCAGGTTATATATTTGGTTTAGGTTACTTACTATATTCTATTTACGGAATGAAAAAACAAGTAGGCAATATTGGGCATGCAGCACATTTAGGTGGTGCTATGGGTGGTTTTGTACTTACATTAATTTTAAACCCCAATTTAATAGTAACTAATAAACTTATGGTTATTCTATTAGTAATTCCTATTGTTTTGTTATTACTTTTTGGTGATAAATTAAATAAAAACTAATTTTTAAGCATAAAAAAAAGACTCTATTATTGCTAATAAAGTCTTTTGAGCGAAAGACCAGGTTCGAACTGGCGACATTCAGCTTGGAAGGCTGACGCTCTACCAACTGAGCTACTTTCGCGTGGTATAGAGGTACAAATATAAAATGTTTTTTAACTTCTACAATGATTTTTTTTACAAAAAATAATCACTCTTTCGATTGCGCTAATAATGAAAGACTTACAACTTAGTATTTATTGAGAGACTTTAAATAATATTTTAAAATTAATTTATGGGACCTCATTAAAGTAAAAAAATATTGATAAATCAGTAGAAAAAGTTGGTTGCGTATAATTTAATTTTTGTGTAAAATCGTGCACTGTATCGTGTACTTTTTGTGAAAGCAAGAAAAAAGTAGGCATAAAAAAACGAATTGTAAAACACAATTCGTTGATTTAATTAACTTTAAGTTTGTAGCGAGGAGCAGATTTGAACTGCCGACCTCAGGGTTATGAATTCAAGTTAAAGTACTAATATATAACAAGTTACCCTTTTATATTTTAAAATTGTGTTCAAAAATGTGTTCAGTTTAAACCTGATTATTAATATCATTTTGTTGGCACAATTTAGCAAAATTTAGAACAAAAATTTTTTTTATGAAAGTTATTTTTGTGTTTTCATAAGTGACTGTAATTAATTGCTTAATTTTTAGTCAACCTATTTCAGTAAAGTTCAGGGTTTTATGTACGGACTTTTTAGATTATTACTGACCTTAATTATATAGATTATATTTGAGTTAAGAACCAAAACCGCTATTTTTTATATATGTTGTTGTAGTTAGTTTTTCTCTATATTTTTGTTCAATATCTTTTCCAAATTCCACTTTATCCGTTCGCAATAATTCCATTCCTTTTCCATTTACGATAGTTGGGTTCAAATCTCTTAAATGGGTATCGCTCCATATTCCTAATTCAATAATTATTGGTGTCAATGCCAATCCTTTCTCTGTTAAAAGATAAATATTCGATTTTTTATTATCAGGAAGTTTTGTTTTTACAATAATCCCAAATTCTTCTAACTGTTTAAGTTTTGTAGTAAGTATATTCGTTGCAATACTTTCATCACTTTCTGTAAAGTCTTTAAAAGTTTGCTTGTTCTCTATAAGCATCTGTTTCACAATAACCATTATCCATTTGTCTCCCAAAACGTCTAAAGCTGATGTAAAAGGGCAATTGCATCTAAATTTTGTTTCCATTCTCTTTTGTTCCTCTTTTATCTAGCAAAGATAGTAAAATATAGTTTTTTACTTGCAAAATGAAATTAATATCAAGTTTTACTTGCTTTTTAAAAGTAATGTTGTAATTTTACTTGCGAAATACAAGTAATAATTATTAATATAAAAATGAAATCAATGAAAAAGGTAATCACGGTATTTGTGTTGGCAGGCATTCTTGCTTCCTGTAACACAAAAAAAATAAATTCTACAAGCGAGAATAATCAATCAAAAACAAAGAAAATGAACAACAAAGAAATTGTAGGCACTTTCTTGGGTGCAGTAGCTAAACAAGACGCTGAAACAATGCGAAAATTCGCCAATGCTGACTATATACAGCACAATCCATTCGTTCCAACAGGACTTGAACCGTTTATTGGTTTATTGCCAGTTTTAAAAGAAAATGGAACGTATGCTGAAAACGTTCGCCTATTTCAAGATGGTAACTATGTATTTATGCACAACATTTGGCGTAATGCGAAACCATTTGGTGCAGATGAAATGGTGGCATTTGATATTATACGTGTAGATGAAAACGGAAAAGTAGCCGAGCATTGGGATGCTATGACCGTTTTAGAAAAAGAAACTGCAAGTGGAAGAACACAAACCGATGGACCAACAACTGTTGAAGGTTTAGATAAAACCGAGGCAAACAAAGCCTTGGCAGTTTCCCTTATTGAAGACGTTTTAATGGGTAAAAATCCAAGTAAGATTGTTGACTACATCAGTTCCGAAGAGTACCATCAACACAACCCACAAATTAAAGACGGATTGACGGGCATAGTTCAAGCAGTAGAATATCTCACTTCTCAAAACAATATGTTTAAATACACCAAAATCCATAAAGTGTTGGGTGAAGGTAATTTCGTTCTTACCGTAAGCGAAGGTGAATGGAATGGTGGCAAGAAACACGCTTTTTATGATTTGTTCAGAATGAAAGACGGTAAAATCGTAGAACATTGGGACGTGATTCAAGAAATACCTACAGAAGGATTGGCACACAATAACGGAATGTTTGGATTTTAAAAACAATAAGAATGAAAAATATAATCATTACAGGAAGTAGTAGCGGATTTGGTTTAAAAGCAACTAAAGACTTTGCAGATAAAGGCTATCAGGTGTTTGCTACAATGCGAAACCCAAAAGGCAAAAATGCACAAGTTAAAACAGAACTTGAAGCCTATTCATCTCATATTAAAGTTGTTGATATGGATGTTACGAATGATGTTTCGGTAAAAGAAGCGATGGCAAGTATTCTTGAAAAAGCAAAAAATATTGATATTTTAATCAATAATGCTGGCATAATGTACCTTGGTATAACCGAAGCTTTTAGCGTTGAGCAATCTCGTTTTCAAATGGAAACCAACTATTTTGGTGCAATAAGAACCACACAAGCAGTTTTACCAAGTATGCGTAAGGCAGGTTCGGGCTTAATTATAAATACTTCTTCTTTAGTTGGTCGTATGTCTCCACCTTTTTTTGGAACTTACACAGCTACAAAACACGCTTTAGAAGGTTACGCTCAAGCATTGCGTTATGAAGTTTCCCCTTTTGGTGTAGATGTTGTTATGGTAGAACCTGGGCCGTTTGGAACAGGACTTTTGGCATCTGGTCAAGTTCCTGCACATTCTGAAGTTTTGGAATCTTATGGCGAACTGGCAGGTGTTCCTAATGCTATGGGCGAAAATTTTGCTCAAATGTTGCAAAGCGAAGATGCACCAAACCCACAATGGGTAGTGGATGCATATTTGAAATTAGCCGAAACTCCTTTTGGCAGTCGTCCAACTCGAACAGTTGTAGGAATAACTTGGGGTGTTGACAAAATAAATGAGTTGACTCAACCTATTCAGGATAATGTACTTAAAGAAATGCAAATCGATTCGGTACTTGGTGGTGTTTCGGCATAACCATTTTATTTTCAAATAGTTTTATAAAATCACAAGGGTTTCAGTTCTTGTGATTTTTCTTTTGAGTACGGATTTTTCAAAATTGTTGCCAACGTTTATGTGTAAGAAAAGTTGTGTATTTTAATCAATAAAGTTACCAAATAAAACACAAACCAAGAAAATCCGCGAGGATTTTCGTAAGTAGGCAATAAGCCAGCAATAAATTATATATGGCTTAAGTTTACAATTCATTAAATTTAATAATTAATCAGAAAGAATAAAAGAGAGGAATAAGATTAATATATACGGTGAAACCTAGATTTCGTCAACACTGATAATCCCCTCTCTTTTTCTACTTAAATTTCGTTCAGTTCTATGA
>NZ_CBFHJT010000094.1:0-8328 GCF_965656025.1 Polaribacter sp. | reverse complement strand
TCCTTTATCGCGCGATTTTTGTACCCAACCAGCCAAGGTTACTTCTGTATTTATATGCGAATCTCTTAACTCGCCACAAGAATGACTTCTATACATTGTAAATTTTAATTTACAATTCTGAACATAATTCAGAATCTTTG
Organism: Polaribacter sp.; assembly: GCF_965656025.1. GTDB lineage: Bacteria > Bacteroidota > Bacteroidia > Flavobacteriales > Flavobacteriaceae > Polaribacter. The sequence continues at coordinate 8,188 of NZ_CBFHJT010000094.1, read as the reverse complement.
TTATGTTTTAAAATCCTGAATTTGTTTCAGAATTCGTCTGCAAAATTAATCATTTTTAGAGAAAAATCGCTTGTTTTTAATACTGATTTATTCCCATAAAATCTTTGTAAATTTGTCTTTATGAGCGTAGTTAATATTCAAGAAAAATTCAATTTGTTTACAGACCAATGGTCACCTAAAAAAATAGGCGAATTAAATGGACAGCAAATTTTATTAGCCAAAATACAAGGCGAATTTATTTTTCATAAACACGATGATGAAGATGAGTTGTTTATGGTGCAAAAAGGGGTTTTAGAAATGCATTTAAGAGATAAAATCATCACTATAAATGAGGGCGAATTTTATATTGTACCAAAAGGTGTTGAGCATAAACCAATTGCCAAAGAAGAGGTACATATTTTACTGTTTGAGCCACTTTCTACGAAACATACTGGTGATGTTATTGCGGATATTACTGTAGAAAATTATGAATCAATTTGACAATTATCTTTTATCAATTATCAATAAAAATATATGAAACTGAAAAACAACCCATTACAAAATAAATCTTATGATTTTGCTTTATTAATTGTCAATTTGTGCAAGCAAATTATGACAAATAAAAAAGAATACATTTTATCTAAACAATTATTAAGAAGTGGAACTTCTGTTGGAGCAAATATAATCGAGGCAAATGGAGCTATTTCTAAAGCTGATTTTTCCGCGAAAATGTCAATTTCCTACAAAGAAAGTCTAGAAACAAAATACTGGTTATCTTTATTAAAAGATAGTTATTATATAAACGAAAATGAATTCTCTGAATTATTTAATAAAGCTGATGAAATTTCTAAAATTTTGTTTTCCATTTTAAAAACTACTAGAATAAATAAAAAGTAATTAAGATTTCTTAATGAAAATTGATAAAAGATAACTGATAACTGAACAATGAAATTATATATAGTACCAACACCGATTGGAAATTTAGAAGACATGACTTTTAGAGCCATTAAAGTTTTAAAAGAAGTCGATTTTATTTTAGCAGAAGACACACGTACCAGTGGTAAATTATTAAAACATTTTGAAATTGCTACCCAAATGCATAGTCACCACATGCATAATGAGCATAAATCTATTGAAGGAATATTAAAGCGTTTACAAGCCGGCGAAACTTGTGCATTAATTTCAGATGCTGGCACACCAGCCATTTCAGATCCTGGTTTTTTATTAACGAGAGCTTGTGTAGAAAATAAGATTGAGGTAGATTGCTTACCTGGTGCTACGGCATTTGTGCCTGCTTTGGTAAATTCTGGTTTACCGAATGATAAGTTTGTTTTTGAAGGTTTTTTACCTGTAAAAAAAGGAAGACAAACGCGTTTTTTACTATTGGCAGAAGAAACAAGAACCATGATTTTTTATGAAAGTCCGCATAAATTGGTAAAAACTTTAGGCCATTTTATTGAGTATTTTGGAGCAGATAGAAAGGTTTCTGTTTCTAGAGAATTGACTAAAATGTTTGAAGAAACTGTTAGAGGAACAGCCACAGAAATGTTAGCCCATTTTACAAAAAAACCACCCAAAGGAGAAATTGTAGTTGTTGTTGAGGGGAAAAATAAATAAAAAACTATTTCAAGATGAATTATAGAAAACTAGGTAAAACCAATTTAAAAGTATCAGAAATAAGTCTAGGAACTTGGCAAGTAGGAGGGAAATGGGGAAGTGACTTTAACTTTGATAATGCAGAAAAAATAATAAATTCTGCCATAGATAATGGAATTAATTTTATTGATACAGCAGATGTCTATAGTGAAGGTTTAAGCGAAAAAGCTATTGGTAAAGTTATTCGTTCTAGATCTGAAGAAGTTTTTGTAGCAACTAAATGCGGACGACAATTAAATCCTCATATCAATGCATCTTATACAACAGAAGTGCTAAGAAAATTTGTTGAAGACAGTTTGCAAAATTTAGGTTTAGAAAGAATAGATTTAATACAATTACATTGTCCGCCAACTGAAGTTTATAGTCGTCCAGAAATTTTTGGTTTGTTCAACGATTTAACGAAAGAAGGTAAAATTAGAAACTATGGTGTTAGTGTAGAAAAAGTTGAAGAAGCTTTAATGGCAATGGAATTTGAAGATGTTAGTACAGTTCAAATTATATATAATATGTTTCGTCAAAAACCTAATGAGTTATTTTTTGAAGAAGCAAAAAAGAAGAATGTTGGTATTATTGCTAGAGTTCCATTAGCAAGTGGTTTGTTAACTGGTAAATTTAATAAAACAACAACTTTTGACAAAGATGACCATAGATTTTTTAACAGAAATGGAGAAGCTTTTGACAAAGGAGAAACTTTTTCTGGTATAGATTATCATTTGGGTTTGCAAGCTGTAGAAGAATTAAAAAAAGTTTTTAATGGAAATGAAAACCTTGTACATAAAGCATTACAATGGATTTTATCTTTTAATGAAATTAGTTGTGTAATTCCTGGTACTTCAAGTACAGAACAATTGCTGTCTAACTTAAATACATTAAAAGCTAGTCCAATTTCTAAACAAGAAATAGAACAAACAAATGCAATATACAATAGGTTTATTAAGTCTGAAGTGCATAATTTATGGTAAAATATTTTTTATCAATTTATACTCAATTTTAGTTATAACTATTTTTTCAAATATAAATTATTACACTTTAAATAAAACTTATGCTTATTCAACAATTTAAAACGAAACTAAAAGAAAACCCAACATCAATATCATTTAATGAAACCATGCAAATAATTGATGAGCATTATCACTTTACACCAACTGCTTTTACCAACGGAGCAATTGAAAATAAAGCTGGAGAAAACGCTGGTTCTTGTAAGTTATTTGCGTTTGCAATGCATCAACAATTAAGCAAAGAAGAAACCTTATTTTGCTTTGGCGAACATTACCAATCGGTTTTAGAAGATGCAGATGGTACAACGCATCAAAATATTAGAAATTTTATGAAAACTGGTTTTGATGGTTTGTCTTTTGAAAATTCTGCTTTAACCAAAATTATTTAAAATATCTGTGTTTTTAATTGGTCTATTTTTTGATAAATTTTATTAAAAAACTTTTTTCTTTCTACAGAAGCTTCGCCAGAAATATTTTTAGAATAAATTAATTTATTATTTAGATGATGCTCTATGTGGTCTGTTGTATTTTTATCTGTAACTTTAAAATAGGTTAAATTTGTATAAGGCGTAAATGCTGTTTTTTCTGTATCTGTTTTCATTAAAATATTATTTAACAAAGACACTAAACCATTATAATACAACTCAAATTTCTGGTTACTATTAACTCGTTTTTTATGAAAAGCCTGCTCTTCTACAATTTTAAGAGAATCAACAAGACCTTTTAAAATAAGATGCGCTTCTTGTTTTGTAGTTAAACCTACATCATAAAAATATTTAATTTGATTACAAATATTGTCTAAAGTTGAATCATTCCATACTTCTATTAAATTTACTTTAGAGTATTGCTCTAAAAAGCTATTGTACTTCTCTAAAATTTGATTTGTTGGTTTAAATTCAGAAAAAGTAACATTTTTATGCTTCTTGTTTTTACTTAAAATATTGATAAAAAGAAATATTCTAAATTTTTTAAAAATGGCATTATCTGTATGATAAAAAGGATAATCTTTAGCACAATTTATAATATAGCCTTTTTTTGAATCTAAAACTTTTTGAGTTTCTTCCTTTGATTTATCAAAAAAGACGTCTAAAAAATTATCAGAAATAATATTGTGTGTTTTTTCAACAACAATTTTATTTGAACATAATTTATTCTGACCTAAAATATCGTTTAAGTTTAAATTGTAATGGTCTGCTATAATAAAAGCTTCTTTTAAAGAAAGTGTAGTTTTTCCTTTAATTCTTCTGTATGCAGCATCATAATTAAGATTTAATATATCTGCAATTTCATTAATTAAAGATACATTTTTTGGTAACTTATCTTTAACTATTGTAAATAGTAACTCTTCTTCTGTTCTCATAAGGTCTCCTTTTCAACATCTCAAAATGTGCAAAAAAAAATATTTTATTTTGCATATTTTGCAAGAATAAAACTTTGATGTTTTACTATATTTGAGTGTAAATTAATGAGGTTGGGGGACCTTTGATAATTTTATTACAGTCTTTTCAGGTTTTACTTGAAAAGACTTTTTTTTGAAGATGTAAATATACTTTTTTATTATTAAATAAAAACTAAATATGTTTGCCAACCTCAAAACCATGCTTACCTAAATATTGATTTCCAGAATCTATTGCATCTTTCTCTAAACTTGTTCCCATAGAATCGTTCCAACGATTTAAATAGCCAAACAAAGAAATTACACCTAACATTTCTACTATTTCGCCTTCATCCCAATATTTATATAATTCTTCTTTTATTTTGGCATCCACAGCATTTGGAATCACAGAAGCTGCTAAAGAAAAATCTAAAGCTGCACGTTCAGCGTCAGAAAAAGCAGCATGTGTTTTATACTCCCAAATATTATCTAATTGCTCTTGTTCTGCACCATAACGTTCTGCTGCTCTAATGGCATGCGCCTGACAATATCTACAACCAGTTGCATTACTAGAAACCCAAGCAATCATTCTTTTTAAAGCAGAAGTAACACGTCCTTCATTTGCCATAACTGCTTTGTTTAAATTTATAAAAGCTTTTGATATTGCAGGTCTACGTTGCATGGTTAACACTGAATTAGGACAAAAACCCAAAGTTTCATTAAAAAATTCTGCTAGTTGTTTTGTTTCTAAATCGTGTTCTGCTTTTAAAGGTGTTACTAAGGGCATATCTGTTATTATTTTCTAATTAAACTAAAGCTTCCGTTTTTTTCTACCGATAAACCATTTTTATCTGTAAGTAAGGTTTTGAACCAATAACTGTTAGATGGTAATTTTTTTCCTTCATAAGTTCCGTTCCAACCTAAACCTTCTGGATTTATTTTATGAAGTAAAACACCAAATCTATTGTAAATATAAATATCTGAAACTGTATAAAAGTTTTTATCAAACCCTTTTATATTCCAATAATCGTTTTTACCATCATTATTAGGTGTAAAAAATTTGGTGTACTCTAAAATAGAAAATTGATATTGTTCTATTCCACAACCTCCTTTATCTTTAATAAATAAAGTATGCATACCTGTACTAATATTGTTAAAAATGCCTTCCTGTTTATAGACTCCAAATTCGTCATCTATGGCAAATTCATAATTACCAATTCCTAAATCTTTGGTAATAACTTCAATTGAGTTATTATCAGAATCATCAATAATTAAAATATCGTCTTTTGTAATCGATGCTTTTTCAGAATTTGTGACTAAAATAGTTTTGGTTAACGATTCACAACCTGCAGCAGATCTTCCAATCACGGTATAAGTTCCTGAAGAATTTATCGTTATTGAAGCCAAATCTCCTGTTAAAAGAGCTCCATCTTTTTGCCAAACATAGGTATAACTTCCCTGCGCATTTGTTGTTTCTAAATCTATAGATCCAATATCTTCACAAAGAACATAAACATCTTGTACCAAATCAAATTCTGGAACAGTATTATCTACTCTTGCTATAACTTCTGTTCTATTTAAAGATACACAACCTGAGTTATTAGCTTCGACAAAAAAAGAAGTCGTTGTTGTTAAATTTGGTGTCTCATAATTATCACCAATAAAAATTGGAGTTGTACTAGAAGCGGAATCATACCAATAGACATCTCCTGCAGAGGCTTCTGCACTTAACGTTGCATTTCCTGAACATATTAAAGCATCTACCGTATTAATAATGGTTGGTTTTTGAATTACAGTAATTGTAACTGGTATTCTATCTAATGTAACACAACCATTAACAGAAACTGTTGCATAGTAGGTTGTTGTTTCTGTAATATTATTTACTGTAAAATTGTTTCCTCTTGCCAGTTCTGGTTGTGTACCTCTATTAGGATTATCATGCCATAAAATTTCTCCTTCACTAGGAATAGCAGAAATTGTTGCAGATTCAAATTCACAAACTATAGCGTCTGTAGTTGATACAACTTGAGGAATATAAATACTTGTACTAGCAACTATATTTAAAGATGGATCTGAAGGAACTCCGTATTCGACAATATATCCTTTAGGGTGATATGGCCCTGGGGGATCACCTGCGATTCTTAAATCATTCCATTGTCCAGGATTACCAATACTAGGATCGGTTATATGCAAATAATCTTCACCTACTCCTCCATGAAAATTATCTGGTTGATTAATATTCCAATTTTCAAAATTTGGGCTAGAACCATTATTCCCTCCATTCCAAAAAACTGTTCCTGCTTCTGGCCCAGTTACCCATTTCCACACGCCTTCTGTTTCTTCATCAGAGCCACCAATCCAACCTGCACCAGAAGCTTGCTTACCTGCAAAATCTGCTTCTTCTTGTGTTGTTAATGTTGCTAAATACCCTTGTCTTCCATAATACGTTTTGCTCTCAGCTGCCATCTTAGCTTCGTCCCACCTAATTCCTATGTCAGATATAAACTCATAAAAGTGATCTGTTGATGGTAAATAATTTGTATCATCAACCGTTAAAGAAAATATTTTTTCAATAGCTATATTATCTACAGCAGTTGTAAAAACAACTTCTTTTACCGCTCTTTCTAAATCTGCAAATACTATTTCTGTTGCACTTGCAGCTGCTGTTAAAGTTAGTTTACCTTCATTTATATTCCAGTTAGAAACAATGTTTGGATGTGAACCTGTTAATTCTAAAAAGTCAATATTAGCTTGGTATCCAGATGATATTTGGATAAAAAACGCATCTATCCCCGTGTCATCTGAATCAGTAATTGTAAAATCTGTTACAACATTTATAGGGCTTCCAAGACAAAATGCTTGTCTACCAACTGCTGTAATTGATGGAGCATTATCTGTTTGGGCAAATAAAACAGAACACACACATAAAAAATAGATTAAGACTAATTTATATTTAAGATATAGAGATTTATTCATTTTAATCATTAACTTATAAGGGTTTTCTTATTTTTGTAAGAAAGCACAATTTAATACTTCAAATTTTAAAAAAATATTATTTATGGTTAAAAATATAATTAGTACCGTTTGGACAGGAAAATCGCACTTTGAAACCGACAATCCTAGTGGCCATAAATTAACCATGTTTGATAAATCTCAAGACAATGGAGATACTATTGGTTTTGCTCCAAAAGCATTAATGCTTTCTTCTTTGGCAGGTTGCTCTGGTTTAGATGTGGTTTCCTTGCTAGAAAAAATGCGTGCAGAAGTTACGGATTTTAAAGTTGAAGTAACTGCAGAATTGACTGACGAACATCCTAAATTTTATAATATGGTAAAAGTAGATTATCATTTTTATGATGCTGAACTACAACCAGAAAAAATACAAAAAGCAGTTAATTTATCAGTTACAAAATATTGTGGTGTCATGGAAATGTTTCGTCAGTTTGCAGATGTAGAAACAGAAATTCATTTGCACAATTTAGAAAAGTAACCTAATAATTTGCTATGAGATGGACTTTAAAACCTGAACCTAATAAAGAAAAAGTAGAAAAACTCGCACAAGATTTACAAGTTGATAAAACCCTTGCTTCAATTCTTTGCCAAAGAAATATTGAAACTTTTGAAGAGGCTAAAAAATTTTTTAGACCCAGTTTAGAAGATATTCATAATCCTTTTTTAATGAAAGATATGGGTTTGGCTGTTGAAAGAATTGAGACCGCCATTACAAACAAAGAAAATATCTTAGTTTATGGAGATTATGATGTAGATGGCACTACAGCAGTTTCTTTAGTTTCATCATATTTAAAAACAATAACTCCAAATATTGCCACTTACATTCCTGATAGATATGAAGAAGGTTATGGAGTTTCGTTTAAAGGAATTGATTTTGCTGAAGACAATAATTTTTCGCTAATTATCGCATTAGATTGTGGTATCAAAGCCATTGATAAAGTAGCTTATGCTTCTAAAAAAAATATCGACTTTATTATTTGCGATCATCACAAACCTGGAGATGCAATTCCGAAAGCAGTTGCAGTTTTAAACGCGAAACAAAAAGGTTGCAACTATCCTTTTGATGAATTGTGTGGTTGTGGAGTTGGGTTTAAATTGATTCAAGCTTTAGGCTCAAAACACAATCTAACGATTAAAGATTTTATTCCGTATTTAGATTTAGTGGCCA
>NZ_CBFHJT010000093.1:0-8377 GCF_965656025.1 Polaribacter sp. | reverse complement strand
ACGGTTTGGTAGTTCAGCTGGTTAGAATACCTGCCTGTCACGCAGGGGGTCGCGGGTTCGAGTCCCGTCCAGACCGCTTTAAAAGTCCTTAACAATCTATTTATTAGAAAGTTAAGGATTTTTTGTTTTGTGATTTGTACGGTAAATTCTTCTTTAGTAATTTTTATAAAAAAAAAACAATTTTTTTATGTAATCAATACACTTAAATTGGTTTTGAAAATAGTTTATTAAATCTAACTTCATGTAGTCAATACTATAACTTAATTTATTCTCTTCTATAAATAAATTCCTCCAAATAATTACCTAAACTTGATACTCCCCTAAACTCTTCAGTCATCTCGTTATTAGAATTAGAAAACACAAAATCTTTTACTATTATTTCATTTGTTTCATATTCTATCTCATACTTACCGTTTGAAAGTGGTTTCCATCTAAAAGGGTTATAATATTGATCACCAGGATATGTACTACTGCAGTTAGATTCATTTATAAATTTCATTCCCTTTCCATTGCTTTGAAATTCCCAAAAAGATCTATTTGCACACTCGTCAATTGTGATTTGTGGACTTTGTCCTTCTTCTGTTAATACTGAACTTGTAAGTATCCATTTTCCAACTATAATATTGTCAATCTCACCACTATCATAACTTGTATCACTGCAAGATGCTAGTAATGCTAAGATTATAATTATTGTTAAATATTTGATTTTTTTCATAACTTTTGAATATTTTTTCTGAAATTAATATTAAAACAAATTAAAAATAGTAATAATTTATTATTTTTCGACAATTAGTAAAATAATTATTATTTTAGTACTGCTATGTTAAATACAATATATATGATTATTGCTTGGTTTTTTCGTTGTTTCGTAATTGGTTTTTTTGGTATTGATAGGAAGATAGGTTATTGGTGAGCCTTTTTTAATAAGTGAAATTATTGATAGTAATAAAAAAGGTTTATGTGGTGCTTTACCTAACTGTTTATTATTACTTCTTCTTAATTTTTTAAAATATTCAGCATATTTTAAAATAATTTTTTCATCCATATTTTTTATTATTTTACCCCAACCAACCCTCTCTATCTAAACTTCTATATTGTATGGCTTCTGCAATGTGGTCTGGAGAAATTGCTGCTACATTTGCTAAATCTGCTATGGTTCTTGCTACTTTTAAAATTCGATCGTAGGCTCTTGCAGAAAGGTTTAATTTTTCCATGGCTGTTTTTAAAAGTGTTTTACTCTCTTCAGATAATTTACAAAACTCACGAATTTGTTTTACACTCATTTGAGCATTGTAATGCACGTTTTCTAATTCTTTAAAACGTTCTGATTGTATTTCTCTTGCAGTAGTTACACGTTTTCTAATATCAACAGAAGACTCACCTCTTCGTTCTTCAGAAAGTTTATCAAAAGGAACTGGAGTAACTTCTATATGAATATCAATTCTGTCTAACAAAGGACCAGAAATTTTACTTAAATAACGTTGCATTTCTTGTGGTGTAGAAGTCATTGGGCTGTTGGGGTCGTTAAAAAATCCAGAGGGACTAGGATTCATACTAGCTACCAACATAAAAGAGGCAGGGTAGGTTACTGTAAATTTTGCCCTAGAAATAGTTACATCTCTGTCCTCTAAAGGTTGACGCATTACTTCTAACACATCTCTTTTAAATTCTGGTAATTCATCTAAAAACAAAACTCCATTATGAGAAAGTGAAATTTCTCCAGGTTTTGGGTATTGGCCACCACCAACAAGCGCCACATTTGAAATCGTGTGATGTGGACTTCTAAAAGGTCTTTGGTATAGTAATCCTTCGTTTTTAGTTTTACCTACAACAGAATGTATTTTAGTAGTTTCTAAAGCTTCGTGTAATGTCATTGGTGGTAAAATACTTGGCAATCTTTTTGCTAACATGGTTTTACCAGAACCTGGAGGACCAATCAGAATGATGTTATGCCCACCAGCTGCTGCAATTTCCATACATCTTTTAATAGATTCTTGCCCTTTTACATCCGAAAAATCGAATTCAGGAAAATCGATGTTTTTATAAAATTCTGCTCTTGTATCTACAATGGTTGGGGTAATTTTTTCATCACCATTAAAATGATGGATGACTTCTAAAATATTATCTACTCCTAAAATTTCTAAATTGTCTACAATGGCAGCTTCTTTCGCGTTTTCTTTGGGAAGTATTAAATATTTAAAACCTTCTTCTCTAGCTTTTATAGCCATGGGTAGCGCTCCTCTTATGGGTTGTAAACTTCCATCTAAAGAAAGTTCGCCCATAATTACATACTCATTAATGTTTTCTGATTGAATTTGACTGGAGGCTGCCAAAATCCCCATAGCAATTGTTAAATCATAAGCAGCACCTTCTTTACGAATGTCTGCAGGAGCCATATTTATAATAATTTTTTTACCAGGAAGTTTGTAATTATTATTGTTTAAAGCAGCAGAAATTCTATAGGAGCTTTCGCTTACAGCTTTGTCTGGCAAACCTACTAAGTGATATCCAATTCCTTTATCGATATTAACTTCTACAATTATAGTGGTAGCTTCTATACCAAAAACGGCTGAACCAAAAACTTTTACGAGCATATTTTTTTCTTAAAAATAAAAAAAATAATGCCATAAAAAAAATGCAACCAAATATTGATTGCATTTTATAAAGTTAATCCTATTTTTTAAGCAGAATTCCTACTCGCATTAATATTACCAAATAAAGAACGCATCACCATTTTTTCGAAAACTTCTATTTTTTCTAAATTGCTATCATCTTTCTGAAGCTCTTGTATTTGCTTTAAAGCGTATTGTTGTATGGTTAATAAAGGCAATACAATTTGCTCTCTAATTTCTATAGATGCTTTTCCAACAGGAAAGTTTTCCATCAATTCTTTATGGCCTGTTAATTTTAAAAGTAATCTTTTTGTGGTTTTGTATTCTTCGTAAATCAATTTCCAAAATTCTCCATAAACAGGGTCATCTGCCATGTATGCAGTTAAACCGAAAAAAGATTTTGTCAAACTCATCATACTGTTTTCTAACAACGTTTTAAAGAAGTCTGATGCGTTATAAAAATCTATAACTTCGTCAAAACGACCTGCATCTTCATATTTTTTTAAAGCTGTACCTACGCCATAAAAACCAGGTACATTTTGTTTTAGTTGACTCCAACTACCCACGAAAGGGATGGCTCTTAATGCCGAAAAATCTAAAGTTTCAGAATTAGAACGTTTACTTGGTCTACTACCAATATTTGTTTTGGCATAATATTTTAACGTACTCATTTTTTCTAAATACGGTAAAAATTGTGGATGATTTTTAAAATCTACATACGTTTGATAACTGGTAGAAGCCATGTCTTCTATCAGTTCTCTATGTTTATCATTTAATTGATCTTTGGTAAAAACCTCGTTTTTAATACCAGAACTAACTAATTGTTCTAAGTTGTATTGAGATGATGTTTGGGTACCAAAGTTAGAGCTAATTGTTTGTCCTTGTATGGTTAATTGTATTTCCTTGTCTTCTATGGTTGGTCCTAAAGAAGCATAAAATTGATGCGTTTTCCCTCCACCTCTTGCTGGTGGTCCTCCACGTCCATCAAAGAAAATTACTTCGATATCAAACTCTCTAGAAACTCTGGTTAAAGCTTCTTTTGCTTTAAAAATACCCCAGTTTGCCATTAAGTAACCACCATCTTTGGTTCCATCAGAAAAACCAAGCATAATTGTTTGTTTGTTTTTTCTTTTTTCTAGATGATATCTATAAGATCTGTTAGAATACAATGTTCTCATTACATCTTCTGCATTTTTTAAATCTTCTACAGTTTCAAAAAGTGGAATTACATCTACAGGTAATTCATTTTCAAAACCACATAAATTTAGCATGGCAAAAGTTTGCATTACGTTTAATGCAGTTTGGTTGTTACTAATAATGTAACGGTTTGCACCACGCTCTCCATTTCTTTGTTGTATTTCTTTTAGCGCATACATAGATTCAATGGTTTTTACAGAAATTTCGTCTGTCAGTACTTTTGGATCTATATTTCCTTTTATAACCGCTAAAATTTTAATTTGTTCTGCTTCCGATAAATGTTCAAAATTATCAGGAAAAGTAGTATCGCCAATGGCGTGTAAATCTTTTACAATTTGTGTAAATGCTTTGTGATGCACTCTACTGTCTTGCCTTAAATCTAAAGTAGCAAAATGGAATCCGAAAATTCTAACTTTGTTTATAAAATCATCTAGCTCTTCTAAAAATAAAGACTGATGTTTTGTTTCTATAATTTTTCTTGCATCCGCTAGTTCTTGTAATAATATCTTTTGAGAGAAATTTACTTTTGTGTAACTTCTTACAACATGCTTATAAAGTCGTTTTTCTATTCTTGCAAAAATTTCTTGAACACCATCAAAAGTAAAACGTCTTTTTAGTTTTCTAACATCTCTGTAGTAGTTTCTTAAAATACTTTGTCTTAATCTTTCTGCAACATTTAGTGTAATTTCTGTAGTAACAAATGGATTACCATCTCTATCGCCACCTGGCCAAAAACCAAGATCTATAATTTCATTATCTATCGGATTTCCATCATATACATTATTTTGAATATAGTTGTAAATTCTTGGTACAGAGTGATAAAATACATGCTCTAAATACCAAATTAAACTTACAGCTTCATCAAAAGGAGATGGTTTTTCTTTTTTGTAAAAAGGCGTTTTACCTAATTGTGCTAATAATTTTTTTATTAGAATTAAATCATCATTTTGTATGGCTTTGTCTAAATCTGTAATAATACCTAAAACAGAACCTGGGTAAAATTGTGTAGGGTGTGCTGTTAAAACAATACGCACTTTAAACTCTTCTAAATAAGCTTTTAATTCTTCTTTTTTATTTCTAATAATAGCAAGTTCTCTAGAATTTCTAAGTGTACCAATACCATCCATATTATTTACTACAGGAAACGCAGCGTCTTCTATAGCATCAAAAAGTACTACTTGACGCTCTATATATTGTATGAAATGAAAAAGCATGTCTGTTTTTTCTTTCTCTGAAGGGTTTTCGAGATATTTCGTAAAAAAAGAATTTACGATTTCTGTTGGGTTTTTACCAGCTTCGAAACCTTTTTTACAGAGTTCATGAAACAGCGGTAATAATACACCTGTATTGTTTATAGAATCGAAAGGAAGCGTTGTAAATACACTATTGTAAATTTGGTATTTAGACAATACGTTTTCGTTAAAACGAGATAATTTTGGTAAACCAGACATATTTGTAATATTTTATTTAGTAAAGCTACAAAAAAGCCTTGTTACAGAACTTGTTTTTTTGCTAATAATTAACCCGTTATTTACGAAAACGATATAAATTTTAAGTGATTTTTATAAAAATCTAAAAAAGTGTCTGTATTACTTTTTTTTGAATATTACTGCTGTTTTTTGTTTTCTAAATCTTAGAAAATTTTCATTTGGGTGCAATTATTAGTTTAGAAGTTTTTAAAAAAGATATTATTTTTTAAAATTTGTTAAACCTGTTTCTAGCCATGTTTTATAGGTTTCTGTATCTGTATATTGTTGTGGTGTGTTTAAAATCTTTAAATCTGGAGTCATTAAAACATAGTAGGGTTGAGAGGCATTTTTAAAGTTTACAACTTGAAATGTAGCCCATTTGTCACCATAGGTTTTTATTTTTTTTATTTGCCCATTTGCTTTCTTAAAATCGAATTGTGCTGCTTTAGGCAATGCTTTTTCATTATCATCTACATATAAAGAAATTAAAATATAATCATTTTTTAGAATGTTATATACTGTTGGATTGCTCCAAACATTTTCTTCCATTTTTCTGCAGTTTACGCAAGCCCAACCAGTAAAATCTAATAAAATAGGTTTGTTACTTACTTTTGCAGCGTTTAAACCTTCATCAAAATCTTTGTAACAATTTAAACCTAAAGGACAGTCTGATGCTTGCTGATAAATACTGTAAAATTGTGGAGGAGGAAAACCACTTAAAGCATTTAAATTCCAAGTGGGTGTTTTAAAAGTACCAGGAATTAAATAAATAACAAAAGCAGTTGTTAAAATACCAAATGAAATTCTAGAAAAAGATAGTTTTTTGATTGGCGAATCGTGTGGAAATTTTATTTTTCCTAATATATACAATGCCAATCCTAAGAAAATAATAATCCAAATACCAATAAAGATTTCTCTTTTTAAAATACCCCAATGACCCACTAAATCTGAGTTTGATAGAAACTTAAATGCAAAAGCCAATTCTAAAAAACCTAAAACAACTTTGGTAGTATTTAGCCATCCACCAGATTTTGGTAACGATTTTAGTAGGTTAGGAAATAGTGCAAACAGCGCAAATGGCAATGCAAGTGCTACTCCAAAACCTGTCATACCAGCAGAAAGTTGGCTTGCTGGATTACCAACAGCACTTAAAGAACCTGCTAAAAGAGAACCTAAAATAGGTCCTGTACAAGAAAAAGAGATAATGGCTAATGTTAATGCCATAAAAAAAGTTCCTACAATTCCGCCAACATTAGATGCAGAATCCATCTTGTTTCCCCAAGAACTGGGCAATGTTATTTCGTAATATCCAAAAAATGAAAAAGCAAAAAAGACTAAAATGGCAAAAAAGAAAATATTTAACCAAATATTGGTAGAAATTGTATTTAAAATATTTGGATCTAAGCCATCAATTAAATGAAACGGCACACTTAATAATATATAAATAACTACAATAAATACACCATACATAATGGCGTTAAAAATACCTTTACTTTTGTTTTTGCTTTGTTTGGTAAAAAATGAAACTGTTAAAGGAATCATTGGAAACACACAAGGTGTTAACAAAGCCAACAAACCGCCTACAAAACCTAACAAAAAAATACTCATTAGAGAACTACCTTTTTCTTCAGTATCTGTATTGTTTAGTAATAAGGATGTGTTTTTTAAATCTAACTTTAAATTCTTACTGAGTTCTTTACTTTTATCATCTAAAACAACTACTTCTTTTTCTATTTTTTTTCCTGATAACGAAAAAGTAAATAGTTCCTCTATTTGTATGCAGGCTTCTTTACAAACTTGCCCATAAAGTTCTACCGAAATTGAGGCGATATTTTTATCTGTAATTTTTATTTTTTGAGTGATTGTAGCATTATCACTAAAGAAAATTTCTTCTTTTTCCCAAATTTCTGAATACTCTTTATGGGTTTCGCTTTCTATGGCTTTACCAACCAACTTGTAACCAGTTTTACCTTCTGGAATTAAAATTTCTAGTGGTTGAGAAGCATCCTCAGGATTGTATTGAGAGTACAAATGCCAGTCTTGTAAAATGCTTGCTTTTAAAATAACATCATATTCAGTATCTGAAATTTTATGGATACTACTTTGCCAAACAACAGGATTATTTTCGGTTTGCGAAAAACTTACAAGTGCAAAAAGTAAAATAAACAGCGAAAAAATTTTCTTCATGATTTGCTATAGAGTAAAAAGGTTTACAGACTTAAACCATTTAAAGTTTCTACTAATTTTTTATTTGATGGTCTTGGTGCATTTGCATTTATAATATTACCATCTGCATCTAACAAAATAAAACGCGGAATCCCTTTAATCATATAATCTTCTACAAATTGAGATTCCCAAGCATTTTCTGCTAATAATTGAATGCCGCCTAAATCTTTGTCTACAATCATTTTTTTCCACTTGTCATAGGCATCTTCAGTATCAATAGAAACGCTTACAAATTTGATGTTTTTATCATGAAAATCTTTTTCTACTTTTTTTAAAGAAGGTATTTCTGCAATACAAGGTCCGCACCAAGTTGCCCAAACATCTATGTAAACGAAGCTTCCTTTTAAATCGTCTAAAGACATTTTACCTCCTGCGTTATTTTCGTAGTCTGTAAACTTTGGGGAAGGACTTCCTTTTGCTAAAGATTTTAGTTTGTTGTAATCTGCAGCAATTTTTGTGTTATTTTCTTCATCTGTAGAGTTTTCTGAAAATAGTTTGTAATAATCTTCTAAATTATTTGTGTAAGTAATACCATACCTAGCATCATCATATAATAATTTGTTTTTAATGGTGTTGTTATCAATAGCAGTAATTGATTTTAAATAGGCAATATCACTTCCCAATAAAGAGTCTTTTTCTGTTAATAATTTCGCATTATCTCTTAATTTAGAACTTACAATATCTCTATATAAAACCGAATTTAAAAAATCTTTTTCGTTTTCTATATCAATATTTTTTAGTTCATCAAGAAAGTTTTCTGAAGGTTCGAATGATCTATTTTTTGAATAATAACCATGGTAAACTTTATAATTGTTTATTGATGCTAAATATTTATAATTTATGTTTTTTTTCTCTATTTTAGAAAAATCCTCT
>NZ_CBFHJT010000092.1:7222-8589 GCF_965656025.1 Polaribacter sp. | reverse complement strand
AGTATCTATGTATAAAGCATCCGTTTGAAAAACAGTCCAATCTGTAGTTATTAAAAACGCAGCTGTAATGTTATTTACTGCATGCAAACCTAAAGCAAGTTCTGTGCCTTCATCCATTAAAGTTATAATGCCATAAAACAAGCCCGTACCAATGTAAAAAACCATGGTAATTTGCCCTAATTTTGCTACTTCTGGATTAGCACCATGCAACAAACCAAAAACTACTGATGTTATGATTAGTGGAACCCATCTGTTTTTAGCTAAAATGCCAATTCCTTGCATAAAATATCCTCTAAAAAGCAATTCTTCAAAACTAGTCTGAAACGGAATAAACAAAAACGAAATGGCTACCAAAATAAAAAATGGTTGCGCATTAAAATTCCAAGTAAAATTTTCTGGTGTCATTAAAATACCAATGTAAGAAAAAGCAACTGCTAAAAGCCCCCAAACAAAAAAGCTATAGAAAAACCTTTTCCAATCAACTTTTTCTCTACTTGTTATTAAAGAAGTAATAGTTCTTTTATGAATGTATTTTACGCCAATTAGTAAAAAAACTAATCCTACAAAAAAGGTAAAAACAATTAAAAAAAGTAAAAAATTTTTATCTAAGCCCGCTGTCATAAAGTTGGTTTGTGCAAACTCCATAAACTCTGCCATGTTTTTAGATTTTGCTGCGGCTGCCATAACAAGTGGCACAACACCAATAATTTGCCAACCTAAAAAAACTAAAAATATGGAAATTACCCAATGATACCACTCGTTTTTTCCTTTGTAAGCTTGCTGAATAAAATTCATTTATGTCTATATTTTTCTAAATTAATTTAAATTGATGTTAGCAATCTAACATCCCAATTTTTGGAATTGCTATAATGCAAAGCCCCCTTTCTTACTTCTAATGGGCTTTCTAAATTATTAGTAAACAAACTACCTGTACCCAAACCTTGTGGTAAATTATTATTTAAACTATACGTAAATTGTGCAATGGCATTTAGCCCAATATTACTCTCTAAGGCAGAGGTAATCCACCAATTAATTTGGTTATTTTCTGCTACATCAATCCACTCTTTACTACCAACAAAACCACCTACTAGGCTTGGTTTTAAAATGATGTATTGTGGCTGTATGGTTTCTAATAATTGCTTTTTTTGTTGATGAGAAAAAATGCCAATCAATTCTTCATCTAAAGCAATTGGTAAAGGTGTATTTTCACATAAAAATGCCATTTCTTCAATTTGACCTTGTTTTATAGGTTGCTCTATAGAATGTAACTGTAACTCAGAAAGTAGGTCCAGTTTTTCTAAAGCTTCAATAGGAGAAAATGCTCCATTTGCATCTACTCTTAACTCAATTTCATCTGCCGAAAATTC
>NZ_CBFHJT010000092.1:3783-7126 GCF_965656025.1 Polaribacter sp. | reverse complement strand
GTCCAGTTTTTCTAAAGCTTCAATAGGAGAAAATGCTCCATTTGCATCTACTCTTAACTCAATTTCATCTGCCGAAAATTCTTTTCTTATCGATTTTAGAAGGTTAATTTCTTCGTAAAAATTAATAGCACCAATTTTCATTTTAATACAAGAAAAACCTGTTTTTAATTTTTCTTGAATTTGTTGTTTCATAAACTCTTTATCCCCCATCCAAACCAAACCATTAATAGGTATAGCTTGGTTTCCTTTCGTAAATTCCGATGGAAATAACTCAAATTTATCATTACTTTTTAAAGATAAAAATGCCTGTTCCAAACCAAATTGAATGGAAGGAAAATCAAAAACTTCAACTAATAATTTCTCTAAACCTAGATGAATGTGCTTGCAAACCCATTGTAATTTTTCTTCGTAATTAGGTACATCATCTGCACTTAATCCTCTAAACAAACCTGTTTCTCCAATACCAATTTTACCATTTTCTTCTAAAATGATAAACCAAGTTTCTTTGGTTTTTAAAATTCCACGAGATGTACCACTGGCATTTTTAAATTCTAATATGTATTTTTTGTAGCTGGCTTTTATCAAAATAAATTATTTTTCTTCTAAAAAGGCTTTAAAATTATTTAAATACGATTGATCTTGTTCTCTAAAAGTGCTCTTAAAATAAGGAAAAATACAAGCCATTACGTAAGAATCGCTTTGGCAACTAGCATTTAAAGTAACAGTTGTAATCCCATTTTCTTCAGAAAAAAGATAATCGTCTTTTTTTAACATGTTTTCTGCATCGTAAAAAAGAGTCATTTTTTCATTGGGTATGTATGCCATTATTTTTTCTGTCATTGTAATTTTCTCCCCTTGATTTAACAGAACCAAATTGTATACGCTACCAGTTATACCTGGGTTTTTATTAATTGTTTCTACAGATTGTATTTCTGGAATCCAATTTTTTACGCTGTCTATTTTAGCAAAGGTGCTAAAAACTTCTGCTACAGGTTTATTGATACTAACTTTTGCTGTGTAAGTAGTTTCTTTAACCACCAAACCTGTAATTAAAAAGGCGCCAATTAAAACAGATATGATAATTAATATTACTTTTATGGTTTTCATTATATTTTATTTTTAAAAGGATGTACTTGCAATGCTAAATAAAATCGCAAATAAAAAGGTACTTAGAGCTACTTTTTTTAATTCGCCATCTAATTCTGATGGATTTTTATTTTTGGCTACTGTAATACAGTTTTTAATTAAAGGGATAAAAGCAACCAAAAATATACATTGATAAATAGACCAAAAATCTAAAAAAGTATACACTAAAGCAGTAATTAAAGCGCCAAAAATTAATAAATAATGATAGATTTTCGCTTTTTTTGTACCTATTTTTACCACTAAGGTGTTTTTGTTATTCTCTTTATCTTGATCGCTATCACGTAAATTGTTTAAATTTAATACTGCTGTACTTAACAAACCAATAGAAATTGCAGGTAAAAATATTTTAAAATTGATGTTTTTTGTATATAAAAAATAACTACCCACAACACTTAGCAAACCAAAGAATAAAAATACAAACAAATCTCCAAAACCACTATAACCATATGCAGAGTTACCAACTGTATATTTTATGGCTGCTGCAATGGAGGCTATACCTAACCCAAAAAAAAGTATGGAATAGCCAAAATTTTCGCTACCAAAAGCCACGTAAATTAAAAATAAAGCAATAATTAAGGTAATGATTGTTGTTATCATCATTGCCATTTTCATTTGCTTTGGTGAAATGGCCCCAGAAGAAACCATACGTGCTTCTCCTGTTCTATTCTTATCTGAACCTTTGACACCATCTCCATAATCGTTCGCAAAATTAGATAACACTTGAAAACCAATTGTGGTTAAAATGGCTAACCAAAAGATTGGAGTTCTCCATAAAGTAATTGTACTGTCTGCATACATTACATCTCCAAAACCTAACCTACTCCCCACAATAATTCCAGAAATAGACAAAGGTAAAGTTCTTAAACGCGCTGCTTTTATGTAACTTTTTACATCCATGATTTTCTACTAGTTTCTACTTTATACAACGTGTAATTATAAATTTTTTCTGCTTTTTCTAAAGATATACAAGGAATTTTAACCTTACCAGATGCTGTTTGAAACACCACATCTACCACATTTTTTCTGGCTTGAAAAATGGTTTGTTTCAACTTGATGTTTTGTACTTTAAAAAAAGGCAAATAGGTTTTGTGTGTTTCTAAAATTCCTGAACCAATTAATAGTACGTTTTCAGAAAATTTAAAAATTCTTTTTCTGTAAAAAACTTCGACAGAAATAATATAAATAGGTATAATAATTCCATTGATCCAAAAAGCATTGTAATCTTCCATCCCAAAAAAGAAAAGTATGTTTAATGGAATAAAGAAAAATAAAGACCTAAAATAATTTCTAGACTTTAAATAAGAGTGAGAATTTTCGAAATTTAGGTCTTGTAAACCAACATTAAAAGTTAATAACTCTTTTACTGCTTTAATTTGAGCATCTTTACAACCTACTATTTTTATAACTTTATCTTTTTGATTTTTAGAACCGGTTTTACCACTTATAGCTTGCTTAAAAGTGATAAATGAGATGCCTAACTTTCTTTTTATTGGATTGGTAGAAATGGTAATATGTTGTATTTTATTTCTTTTTAAAATTACCGATTTTTTTGTGGTTAAACCTTGATAAATTTCTAATGCGTTGTTTTTCACATAAACAGTTAAATTAAAGTGTCTTAGCACCACCCTAACTACCGAACTTAAAACAGCAACTATGGTAAAAAACATGAGCAAGCCAACAATTAAAATAACATTTGTTTCTAATGCTGATGTATTTTCTGAGATGTAATTATCTAAAATTTCTCGTTTTCCTAAACCATCAAAAAGTTCGCTAATTTGCTGGAAAAAACCTACCAAAAGTGCAAATAATATTAATAAACTTTGTAAATGATTTTCTGTAAGACTTACTTTCATCAACTCTAAAAAACCAACTTTTAATAAAGGTTTTTCTGTAGTTTCTTCTTTGTTAGAAATTTCTTTTTTATCGAAAACAGTAATAGATTTTTTTAATGCTTTTGCCTCAGTAAAAGACAGAGCTTTAATAGAAATTTCTGCTTTGGTAGAACCTGCAGTTTCTATATTTACTTCGTGCACATTTATGATTTGCTGTATAATATTTTGCTTAAAATTAATGTTCTGAATCCTATCAAAAGGGATAGAAGTATTTGTTTTTTTTAAAATTCCTTTTTTTAAAATAAAATGATTGTTTTCTATTTTAAACTGAAAGTTTTTAAAAATTAAATAGGCTCTTATTAGAA
>NZ_CBFHJT010000092.1:1608-3688 GCF_965656025.1 Polaribacter sp. | reverse complement strand
ATAAAAAATAATAACACAAAACCTACTCCAATATAAATGTATAAAAGTGTGGCTTCAGAAATTTTAGTGAATTTTTGGATGAATAAGAATAGCAACACCCAAAAAGCTTTGAAAACTTTATAAAGTAAGTTTAGATAAATAATAACAATGCCTTTTTTAGATTGATGTCTAAATTGGCTAAAATCTACTATATTATCCATCTATTTGATTGCTAATATACTCTTTCATTTTTTGAGCATCTTCTTGTAAGAGACCGCTTATTTTTAAATCGTCGCTACTATCTCCAGCTGTAAAAACACTTAAAGAAACTAAATTAAAAAATCGAGCTATTGGCCCTTGATCTATTTCTACATGTTGAATTCTATTAAATGGTACAGTAGTTAAACTTCTAAAAAAAACACCTTTTTTGTATGAAACATCTTTTTCTCTAACTGCATATTTTCTTTTTTTAAAACCAATAATTTTAATAAAAATGACCAATAAATAAACTATAAATAGACTAATATAAAACCATAAAAAAGTAAAATGAAGTTCAAAAAAATCAATAAAATCTGTAATAAATAAAAGTGCAAAAAGTACTAAAAACACTAAAGTTACATTTATTAAAATAACTTTTAAATAGCTTTTTTCTATATTTTTAAAATCAATTTTTGCAATTTCTGGAAACGTTGTAATCGCTATATTTTGAAAAGAATCTGTCATAAAAACTATTCTAAAGCTTTTTGTATCGAAATTGGTGCATCATTTTTTAAAGCTTGTACAAATGCACCTTTGTAGGTTTTTCTTAGTTGGTTTCTATATTTTCTAGCCTCTGAATAGGTGTTAAAACTACCCATTCTATATTTTGTCAAACCATCTTCAACAAAAAGTTGAACACCTTTTAAATTTGCCAATTGGGTATTTTCTTTTTTTAAAGCGGCAATTTGTACCGTAAAAATTAAGGTATCTTCAATTACTTTATTGGTAACTATTGGGGCAACAGTAATTGTATCTTTTTTTACATTATTTAAAAGTGTATCAGTTTCTTTTTTTTCTTCTTTTTTATCACAAGAAAAAATGAACATTAGTATGGTAACAAAAGCGATTATTTTTTTCATTTTTTAAGTAATTTTAATTCCTTACTACTTCGTTTACAATGTTGTAGCGTCTTCTTTTAAGGCTACTTTAATATGTATTCTTTCTCCATTTTTGATAGGTACAATAAAAGCATCAGTACAAACATTTTTTATGATATTTTTAAACTCTATAGCTTCTTTGTAGGTAGTAAATTTACCCAACCTATATTTAAAAATATCATTTTCTGGAGTAATATTGATGTTGTTTACACTTTGTAAGTCTAGATTTTTATTTCTGTAAGCACCTACTTGTATGGTATAATACAAACTAGCATTGGTATTTAGATATACCTCTGGCAAACTATTAGAAATAGTATTTAAATATTGTTTGTAATCTTCTTGTGCATTTGTTTGGTTACAAAAAAATAAAACTGTAATTGTTGATAACAAAAAAGATAGTTTTTTCATGTTTATAATTTATTAGCCTCAGCAATTAACTCTGCAATATCTTTTACAATAACTGAGTCTTCTTTTTCTTTAAACTTAATACCATCTGTCATCATAGTATTACAATATGGACAACCTGTTGCAATAATATCCGGTTTGGTTTCTAATGCATCTTCAGTTCTTAAAACATTCACTTCTTTGTCTCCTTCTTCTGCATCTTTAAACATTTGTGCACCACCAGCACCACAGCATAAAGCTGTTCTTTTATGGCGTTTCATTTCTGTTAAATTAACACCTAATCTTCTAATTAAATCTCTTGGAGATTCGTAAACCTCATTAGCTCTTCCTAAATAACATGGGTCGTGAAAGGTAACTCTTTTGCCCTGTAAAGTATGGTCATCTATTTTTAAACGTCCTTCTGCAATTAAATTTTGTATAAATTGTGTGTGATGATACACTTCATAAACACCACCTAATTCTGGGTATTCATTTTTTAGTGTATTGAAAGAATGAGGATCACAGGTCACAATTTTTTTTACTTCATAACCATTTAAAACCTCTATGTTCATCATGGCTTG
>NZ_CBFHJT010000092.1:0-1508 GCF_965656025.1 Polaribacter sp. | reverse complement strand
TTGAAAGAATGAGGATCACAGGTCACAATTTTTTTTACTTCATAACCATTTAAAACCTCTATGTTCATCATGGCTTGCATTTGAAACAAAAATTCGTTTCCAGCTCTTTTTGCAGCATCACCTGTAGAGGTTTCTTCTGTTCCTAAAACTGCAAAATCTACGTTTGCTTGATGTAATATTTTTACAAATGCTCTAGAAATTTTTTTTGCTCTATCATCATAACTCCCTGCAGCACCAACCCAAAACAACACTTCTGGTTGCTTGCCTTGAGCCAGCATTTCTGCCATTGTTGGTACATTCATTTTTTTAGTTTTTAGTGTTAAATTTTGAGTATCAAATTAATTAAACTAATAATTAAAAAATTAAAATTAAAATTTCCTTTTACTCTTCTTTTGCCCAATTTAATCTATCTTGTTGATTGTATTGCCAAGGAGCACCATTGTTTTCTACATTAGTCATCATCATATTTAACTCTTGTGGTGCTGCACTCTGTTCCATCACCAAATATCTTCTCATATCCATAATAATAGAAAGTGGATCTATATTTACTGGACATTCTTCTACACAAGCATTACAACTTGTACAAGCCCACAATTCTTCTGGTGAAATATAATCGTTTAAAAGCTGTTTACCATCATCTTTAAAAGTACCTCCATTTGCATCAATATTTCTACCAACTTCTTCTAAACGATCTCTTGTATCCATCATAATTTTACGAGGCGATAATTTTTTACCTGTTAAGTTTGCAGGACAAGCAGATGAACAGCGTCCACACTCTGTACAGGTATAAGCATTCATTAATTGCACCCAATTTAAATCGGTTACCTCAGAGGCTCCAAATTTTTCTGGAACTGTTTCCTCTTCTCCTTCTGCAGGAGTTGCGTAAGGGTCTGCACTTGGGTCCATCATCAATTTTACTTCGTTTGTAACAGAAGCCAAATTATTAAATTGTCCTTTAGGTTTTAAATTGGCGTAATAAGTGTTTGGAAACGCCAATAAAATATGCAAGTGCTTCGAATAATATAAGTAATTTAAAAATACTAAGATGCCTAAAATGTGAATCCACCAAGCAGTTCTTTCTATTAAATGTAATGCATCTGATGAAAAACCATCAAATAAAGGTGCAATAAACTGGCTTATTGGGTTACCTACACTCGCTTCTTGAAAAGCAGGGTCTGTTGCATTCATTATCAAAAAAAGCGACATTAATACCATTTCGAAATAAAGTATTAAGTTTCCGTCTTTTTTGGGCCAACCCTTCAATTCTCTGCTTAAAAAACGTTTGATATTGGCTACATTTCTACGTGTCCAAAATATAATAACAGCTATAAACACCAAAGCTGCTAAAATTTCAAAAGTTCCTATTAAAAAACCATAAAAAGCATCCCCTAAAAAACCTTGAAATACTCTATGAGTTCCCAATAAACCATCTACAACGATTTCGAGAACTTCTATATTTATAATGATAAAACCCACGTAAACTACAACATGTAAAATACCAGAAATGG
>NZ_CBFHJT010000091.1:4418-8813 GCF_965656025.1 Polaribacter sp. | reverse complement strand
GAATTTTGCTTAAATTCTGATATTGTTTTGCAATAATCTGGATAATTAATTCTGATTTATTTTTATCTGATATCTCTAAATTATTTACAATTTTTGACGCTCTTTTTTCAGTAACCTTTATGTATTCTGGATCTAAGTGTTGCTGAGCAGTTAGACTAATCGTAAATAAAAGCATCAGTAAAAAACTTAAACTTGTTTTTTTGATAGACATAATTTTATTTTAAAAGTGGACTTGTTAATGTTTCCTTATTATTTTTTAAATCTTTCCAATCTATCTTTGCATTAGGATTTATTCCGTTGATATAGTCTTCTATATTTGTGTAACCATCGTTATTTTGGTCTCCTTTAGCATCTGACGCATCATTTGGATTTAATCCATTCTTTTTTTCCCAAGTATCTGGCATTCCATCTTTATCAGAATCTTTATAAGGTGTTCCTTTATATTTTGGGTAACCACCAACTTGTGCTATGTCTGTAATAATTCCTTTTTTATAAGAATCTTTAGGCAAACGTCTGTGTTTAAAATGATAAAAAGAATCTGGATTTAAGTCTTTTACATATTCAGGGACACCCGTTTTTACTGTTCTTGCAATTCTTGTATCTACTGCATCTCTAATTGGTAAAGTAGCTCCAGCATTTTCTATGACAAAATCATATGCATCGTCAGCAGACATAATATTTCTAAACCAAGGCATTGGCATTGGCTTATTTGCTTTCATTAACGGAAAATATGTTTTAGCTTCGTCTAAGTCCATTTCAACTCCTTTCATGTTTTCCATTTGAATACCACCATCCCAGTTATCTTGAGAGACTTTTTTATTATTTTCAACAATATTTCCGTTTACGTAAGCACGCCCAAATACAAGATGATCTAGTTTACTTCTTCCTGATTCTGGTTTTAAAATCCTGTAACTAATTTGTTTATCCAAATCGGTTAACGGACCTGGTTTAAAATAGTTATTGATAATATTATATTTGGCAGTATAATCACCACCATCTATAGAACGATGTACCCAATTAAACATCACATTATTCACAAAATTAAAAATACCATTCCAACCAATAGACGGGTTTCTACCAGCATTATTTGCCCACATATTTCTAATAAATGCGCAGTTTTCTCCACCTAAAGTACTTCCAAAAGCATGATTATAAGTATCTAATGCTTCGCCAAATAAACTATTTTGAATGGTAATGTTTACCGTTGGTTTTTTTTCATCTTTATAAGTTGCACCTGGACTGTACATGTGTCTGTAAATAGACATGTTTTCGTCTAAACCCCAAGTTGCTGAGATGTGATCTAACATAATATTTCCTACAGGATTTCCTCCAATTGCATCATCTCTTCTACCAACAAAAGTGTCTCCTCTACGAAAACGCATATGACGTATAACAACATCATGAGTATCTATCCAAACAGTTTCTCCTGCTACACAAACTCCATCTCCAGGAGCTGTTTGACCAGCAATGGTTATGTAAGGTGCTCTTATAATTAAAGGTGTTTTTAGTTTGATGATTCCTGCAACATTAAATACAATAATACGTGCACCACCTTTTTCGCAAGCTTCTCTTAAAGAACCTGGGCCATCATCTGCTAGACTAGTAACTGTGTAGACATTTCCTCCACGTCCCCCAAAAGTATACATACCTCCACCTTCAGCTCCAGGAAAAGCAGGTATTTCTGCTTGCGGTAAATCTGTTGGTCTACTTGCCCAAGGTATATATGGTTTCCCCTCTCTAGCTTCTTTTTGAACTATTATTTTTGCTTTTTCCCAAGCTTCATCAGAATGCCTGTATGCTTCCTCTTTAATTTCTTTCTCTTTTTTTCTATCTTCCTTTGTTAATTTTGGGTATTGTGCATGTGCATTAAATATTCCTAAAAATAACATGAATAAAGTGTAATAAACTGTTTTCTTCATTTGATTTGTTTTATTATTTAAAATATACAAATTGTGTACCACAACAAGTAAATTCTAAAATCTTTACTATTTTTTAGTAATAAAATTATTTAAAAAAAATACCTGCATTAACATAAAAGCAGGTATTTTAATTTAGTTAATATGTTAAATTAATCTAAAGGATTAAATGTACCTCCCCACCCTTGGGTTTGTTCTAAATATGGTGCGGTGTTTAATAAATTTTGATAAATACCAAAGAAATAATATTCATTGTACCATTTAAAACTAAAATCTGTTTGATCTATATTATCTCTAACAGTAACTTCAAAGTGATTGTCATATAAATAATCTACATATTCTTCATAAGTTGTAACCCCGTTAGGATAAGTTGTGGCATCTCTATTTATAATTGGTGCATTTGAACCTTTCAAAGGATCTGTTCCTCTACCATTTTCATAAATAGTATTTGCATCTAATTTAACAAAAGTATAATACCCTTGCCTTCTGGATCCTTCTATAGGTGTTTGATTTAATCTTGTACAAGTTCCATAATCATTATTATAAAGTAACCATCTTCTTAAATCATGAAAACGTTTGTTTTCGTAAGCAAACTCAACTTTTCTTTCATTGATTACAGCAGCAAAAAGTTGATCTCTAGAGGAAACCGTTGCTAAACCATAATCTCCATCATTATTGGTTACCCCTACTCTTGCTCTAATTGATTTGATATATTCTTTACCTTCTGAAAGGTTATTGATTCCAATTGCAGACTCTGCTAAATTTAATACTACTTCTGCAAAACGAATTTCCATATATTGGTCACCATTATTTTGAAAAGAATTAATATTTGAAGAGTTAGGGTTTGTAAATTTTCTTAAAAAGATACCCGTACCATTTCTTTGATTATTTGTCTCTATAGTTGGCTTATCTGGTTCAGCTGCTAGAGGATACCAGTAATACTCCCAATGTTTATAATTAGGGTCTTGAGCATAAGGCCATATACTTCCATTATAAGCAAAAGTATTATAAAAACGAGGATCTCTATTTCTGTAAAATTCGTTTAAATTCCCATTAGGATTGTATGGTGTTCCATCTGCCATAGGAAATGCATCCATAATATTCTTAGTTGGATGAATACCTCCATTACCACCTTGATCTCTAGTACGTGACTGATATTCTGTGTAATTGTTCTTTTGGAATTCTCCAGAATTTGCTGCAAAATCATTAAATCTAAATCCAAAAACAGATTCAGAAGTATTTAAATTAAACCACATATTTTCCCAATCTGGGTCTAAACTATTTCCGGAAGCAATACATTTATTGTAGGCATCTAAATTAGCATCATAAGCACGTTGCCATCTTGCCTGATCGTCTGCTCTATTAAAAAGTGGACTAGCCCAAGTTAACAAAACTCTACCTTTTAATGCTGCTGCTGCTGCTTCTGTAATTCTACCAGTATCATCTTGTGTATATGGTCTACCGTTTTCAAGAAGCGTTTGAGACATTTCTAAATCTGCTACAATTTGATCTATAACTTCACTAGAAGTACTTCTAGGTGTTTGATTTATTGGATCATCAACATTACTTGGTTGTGGTTCTAAAACTAAAGGAACTCCACCATATAATCTAACCAATTCAAAATATTGCCAAGCTCTCCAGAAGTAAAACTGCCCTTTTACTTGATCTTTAAAATCTTCATCAAGACCAGAATACTCATCAACATTATTTAAGTATAAATTACAATACCTAATCCTTGTCCATGTATTATTTGTAATACTGGCTCTAACTGCTTGCCCAATTGAAAATAAACAATGGTTATTTAAAGGTGAAATATCTGGATATTCTCTATTTAAATCTGTTTGACCTGCTATTTCATCTGATGTTTTTGTAAACAAATCTGCACTGGAATGTTCAACTGCGGCTCTAGACCACATTGCCATATTAGCATTTCTATCTGGTAACATTAAATAGTATAAATGATCTAAGTATGCATTTGATAATTCTTCAAACTGAAATACTTCTACATTCACACTAGAAAAGTCTCTTTTTTCTTCTATAAAATCTGCACTACAACTACTAAGTAAGACTAGCGTCAAAAAAGTTACTAAAATTTTAATATTTATATCTTTCATAATTATATTCTTTTAATAAAATTAAAAACCAACATTTACACCTAAAGAAAAAGTTCTAAGGTTTGGATAACTATCATAGGACCCTGATGGTGATAATCCGTATTTTTTATAAGGGTTGTATAAAATAAATGGGTTTATAGCTACTAAATTAAGTCTGAAACTATTAACCCCCAATTTTTCTGATATTTTTTCAGGAATGGTATATCCTACATTAATATTTCTCATTAATAAGCTAAAACTATTTACTTGCCAAAATTTTGAGCTTACCGTATTTATACCTCCCTCACTGCCTTGAGAACCTGCATTAATTGAAGAGGATAAGTTTGGAATATTTCCTGTTGGGTTTAAAACTGGGTGATACATAT
>NZ_CBFHJT010000091.1:0-4321 GCF_965656025.1 Polaribacter sp. | reverse complement strand
ATTTGCCCAAAAAGAAGGTCTATTTTCATAGTTTCCACCAATTACAAAAGAATCAAATGCTTCTTTTGCTCTACCAACTTCTCGATATCCTCCCCAATTTACACTTAAAACTGTGCTAAAGCTTATCCCTTTATAAGACATTCTAATTGCAGAATTAAAACCTTGAGGACCTCTAGCTGGTTTTTGTAATTGAATTTGATCAAATTGATCAATAATCCCATCTTTTTCTGCAAATGTTCTTGTCTCTGGATCCCATTGCCCCCTAACATCTCTATAATACAACATACCTGGTTGAAGTTGATCTGCATCTATATCAAATACTTTGGTAATTCCAGTCTCAGCAATGTACTTATCAATATCATCTTGCGTTTTAAACATTCCTTGATAATCATATCCCCAAACACCTCTATCACCTCCAGGTTGACTAGGCTGCCAAGGATACCAAAAATCTGGATTCGCAAAATTTCCTTTAATAAGTTGAAAATTAGACCAGTTGGTATTTATATTAACTGCATAATTAAAATCATCGCCAATGTTATCACTCCAACCTAAACCTACTTCAGACCCCCATCTATCCCATCTTCCTGCATTTGATGGCGCTGTTGCACCACCCACTGTAAAAGGCACTCCAGATGTTAAATCTAGAAGTTGTTCAGTACCTATATTGTAGTAGTTTTCGATAGTAGCAGATAATCTATTATCAAAAAATCTGGCCTCTATTCCAAAATTTGTTTTCAATTCTTTACTCCATCTTACCCCTCTATTCGCTTGTCCATTATCTTCTAAACCAACTGACAATGTAGGGTCACTTCCAAAAATAGCTCCTTCACCATCTTGAAACTGAAAAGTTTGACGCCATTTCCAAGGTCTAATATCATCATTTCCTGCTAAACCAACAGAACCTCTAACTTTCAAATAATCAAAAACATTCGATTTGAAGAAATTTTCTTTTGAAACTATCCATCCACCAGAAACAGAGTAAAAAGTACCCCAATAATTTTCTGGAGCAAATTTTGCGGAAGCATCTGATCTGAATAAAAATTCAGCAAAATACTTATTATCAAAATTATAATTTAACCTACCTATATAACCTAAGTCTCCAGATTCAGCTTTTTTATTTGTTGAATTATTTTGATCAAAATCCCCAGTTGTTTGAAGTAAATTTCCATTAAAATACTCTGGAATACCATATTTAATTACACGAAGTTCATTAAGTTGTCTTTCGGCTCTTTCAACTGCAAATAAACCAGAAACACTGTGCTTCCCAAAATCCTTATCATATGACGCCTGAAAACGAGCTTGCTCATTTTTACTCTTTCCATAATCAATTAATATTCTATCATTATTTACAACTTCTTGCTCTAATCTTATAGAATTTGTTCCTAAAGGACCTGTGCCATCTTCATAAACGATATAAGTTTGTCCTTGTGTAGCTGGATCAAGTTGATCTGCTCCAAAAAACTGATATAAATTGTAAATACTCCCTTTTTGATCTCCCCTATTACTTCCTTGTTGTCTAGAGTAATTAAGATTTAACTTTAAACCTTCTATAAAAGGTACTTCATAGGTTAAGTTTACATTAGTTGTAATATTGTTACTTGAATTATTAGAC
Source organism: Polaribacter sp. (assembly GCF_965656025.1). Taxonomy (GTDB): domain Bacteria; phylum Bacteroidota; class Bacteroidia; order Flavobacteriales; family Flavobacteriaceae; genus Polaribacter. The sequence goes on along the minus strand of NZ_CBFHJT010000091.1, from coordinate 2,709 downwards.
AGATTATTTAGTCTTAGTAACTCACCATAATGAAACTGAAACAGCTCATCACCTCCATCAGAACCACTTAAAACAGCAGGCAAGCCATTTACATACATTGGCATAAATGGTGTTCTATTTTGTAATTGCCTATAATCATCTTCACCTGATTGATTTCCAATTGAACTAGCCGTTCTACTAACATCTGTAAAATAACCTGAAACTTGAAAATCAACTTTTAACCCTTTTCCAATATTTACATTAGTACCAGCTCTAAAAGACCAACGATCATAAAATAACGAACCTAAATTACCATCTTGTGTAAAATATGAAATACCACCAAAATAAGTTGCATCCTCAGAACCCCCAGATATATTTAGGTTATGTCTTTGCGTACCTGCAGGTGACCAGTATTGATCTAAAGCATTATAATTTATCGTTTTGAAATGTTTTAACTCTGCAGGAGAAAAGAAGTATTGACTATTAGGTGCCGGATCATTAGGATCATATAGATTTCCAATATTATTTCTTGGATTAATACTATTTAAAATATTAAACGTTTTACCATATTCATATGCATTTAAAACCTTTGTTCTATAACTTTCATCTGAAATTGAAAAGTTACCACTGTAAGTAAACTTCGCAGGCCCTTTTTTACCTCTTTTAGTGGTTACTAAAACAACTCCTTGAGACGCTCTAGAACCATAAATTGCTGCAGCAGCATCCTTTAAGAAAGAAATACTTTCTACTTGCGAAGCATCTAAATTATTGAACTGAGTTGGGTCACTAAAACCAGTATTTGGATCTATCTGAACTACACCATCTATTACATACAAAGGATCTGTAGCTCCAAGAGCAGTAGCATATTTAGACCTTGCTGTTTCTCCTGTAAGTGGGCTTCTAATAGTTAAACGAGCAGGAGCACCTGGTCTAGATTCTCCACCAGATACATCTACCCCCAAAACACGACCAACAAGGGCTGAAGCTAAATTACCTACTGGCAAATCTTCTACTTCATCTCCTTTAATACTGGAGACAGCACCTGTAATAGCTTCTTTTCTTTGAGAGCCATATCCTACTACAACTATCTCATTTAATGCTTGCGCGTCCTCTTCTAATACAATTCTAAAGGTTGTCTTATCCCCTATAGGATATTCAACTTTTTTCATCCCTAAATAAGAAAATACTAAGATAGCCTTGGGTTGTACTGAAAGTGTAAAGTTTCCATCAAAATCAGTTGCAATAGCATTTGATGTGCCTTTTTCAATAACATAAACTCCTGGCAGTGGAAAATCTGACTGATCTACAACAGTACCCTTAACCTGTATTTTACCACTAGTGTTTTGAGCTAGCACAGAAAAATTTAGCAAGCTAACAAAAAACAAAATACATGTCTTTATAAATATTTTATTCATACTTATTAATTTAATTTACAATTATTTAAAAAATAATATTAGAAAATTGTATCAATTTTTGATTATTTATTGATTCATCTCAGAGTGCTAATATTATCAATTTAAGGAGAATTACGTACCATTTTTGAACGGCGACCAATTTTATAAATCTCTTATATTTTATTTGTAGAACTTTGACATTATGATAATAAAAATACTACTTTATTATCGTAAACCAAGTTATACGTTATTATTATTTATGTATACTCAAAATAACACACTGATTTAAATAACAATTTAAAAATTAATATTAAGACAATAAAAGTATGATAAACGGCATTATCACCCCCATGGTTACTCCTCTTTTATCTGATAATTTATCATTAGATATAAAGAGCACAAAAAAACTAATTGAACATATTATTTCTGGAGGTGTTCATGGATTATTTATTCTTGGCACAACTGGTGAAGCTACCAACTTAAGCTATAAAACAAGAATTGATCTTATTATTGAAAGTTGTAAAATTGTAAATAATAGAGTTCCTGTTTTTGTTGGTATTACAGATACTTCTATAGAAGAAAGTGTAAAACTTGCATCTGTTTCTAAAAAAGCAGGAGCTACAGCTGTTGTTGCTGCACCACCTTATTATTATGGTCTTGGGCAAATTGAACTTTATAAATATTATTGGAGTTTAGCTGATCAGGTATCTTTGCCCCTTTACTTATATAATATGCCATCTCATACCAAAACAAATATTGATATTGAAACGACACTTAAACTTTCTGAGCATCCTAATATTGTTGGTTTAAAGGATAGTTCTGCCAATATAGTATATTTTCAAAAACTTGTTCATTTATTAAAAAACAAAGATTTTTCTTTATTAGTAGGTCCAGAAGAAGTTACCTCACAAACTGTTTTAATGGGTGGTAATGGCGGAGTAAATGGTGGATCTAATATGTTTCCAAAACTATATGTTGAATTGTATAAAGCAACAATTGCAAAAGATTTTAAAAGAATTGATGAACTTCAATATTTGGTCATGGAAATATCTACCAAAATTTATAGCTTAGGTTCTTTTGGATCAAGTTATTTAAAGGGTATGAAAGGCGGTTTAGTAGCTTTAGAAATTATGAATGCAAATATTGCACCTCCATTTCATTCTTTTGAAGAAAAAGAAATGAAAGTTGTTAGACAAAACATAGAAAACATAAAAGCTGACCTTGACAAAGTTCTTAAATAATTAGTTGTTAAATATAACCACCAATGAACACTATCGATATTATTGTATTTTTTATTTACTTAGGAGGAATTGCTCTTTTTGGAGGTTCTTTTTTT
>NZ_CBFHJT010000090.1:0-9699 GCF_965656025.1 Polaribacter sp. | reverse complement strand
GCAAAAATTCTTGTTTGATAGAAATATTGTTCCTGTAGATGAGTTTGCAAAAAAGCTAATCAACCAAGGGATGATTTTGGGGACGAGTGCTTTTGTTTATAAAACTTCAGTATTTGTTAAAAATGGCTGTGCTATAGATAAATCAAATGATGATGTTATAGAGAACATACCAACATTTTTTGTGTCTAAAAACTTATTCAATTCAGATGATGAGTTTGAAAGTGTAGTTAAAAATTATTTATTAGATAAAAAGTTGTTAGATCCAAATTTTGCAGATTTGGTAATGATTACCAAGACACCAATTCACGCAGATGTTTCTTTGGTAAACGCTTCTGATGAATTAGATGTGGAAGCTTTTAAAAACCACCCTTTAAACGCAGATTATAGAAAAGCAGAGTTTATTTTAGAAGATGGAATTTACAAAGTAGGGCGTGAAGTAGAAAAAATGTCTAAATCTAAATACAACGTAGTAAATCCTGATGATATTTGTGAAGAATATGGTGCAGATGCATTGCGTTTATTTGAAATGTTTTTAGGCCCATTAGAACAAGCAAAACCTTGGAAAACTTCAGGAATTTCAGGTGTGTATTCTTTTTTAAAGAAATTATATAAATTGTTTTATAATGGAGAAAAATTCGAGGTTTCTGACGTTGCTCCTACAAAAGACGAGTTAAAAACCTTGCATAAAACCATTAAAAAGGTTGAAGAAGATATTGAGAATTTCTCTTTTAATACTTCAGTATCAACATTTATGATTGCTGTAAACGAATTGTCTGCTCTAAAATGTAACAAACGAGAAATTTTAGAACCTATATTGGTTTTATTATCACCTTATGCACCACATATTGCAGAAGAATTATGGAGTCAGTTAGGATATAAAGAAAGCATTTCTACAGTTACTTTTCCAAAATTTGAACAAAAACACTTGATAGAAAGTACCAAAGTGTATCCTATTTCTTTTAACGGAAAAATGCGTTTTACCTTAGAATTGTCTTTAGATTTATCTAAAGATGATATCGAAAAAACAGTAATGGCTCATGAGAAAACACAAGCACAATTACAAGGTAGAACTCCTAAAAAAGTAATTATTATACCAGGAAAAATTGTAAATATTGTAGGTTAAAGACTTAGCCTTTTTAGGTGTTTAGTTTTTTTAAGAATTATTTTCCCGTTAAAATAAATCCAAAAGTCATTACACAATTTGTAATGGCTTTTTTATTTGAGTATCTTGTGAGTTCTTAAAATAAACTAAAATGAAACTAAAAATTAGTATCTATTTCCTTGTTTTCTGTATGCTGTTTGCTGCTTGTTCTAAAGAAAAATCAATCGAAAATTTTATGGTAGATTCTTGGCAAACTACATATTTAAAAATTGAAATGAATACTGTAAATAAAACAGATTCATTACAAGTTTATGAAGATAAATTTGATAATAATCCAGAACTAATTGCTCAGTCTAAATACAATAAAGATGGTACTTTTTCTGCTTGGTTTAAAAATCAAAAAGGAGAAAAAATATCACCATCTAATGGCACATGGAGTGTAATTAACGACTCACTTTTTGTAGAATACCATTATAATGGTAGAGATATGAAGGTGGGTTATCATATTAAAAAAACAGATAAAGGTTTTGTAGCTAAAAGTAAATATGATTGGGATGAAGATGGTGATTATGATGATATATTAACGATGAAAACAAAAAAAATAACTCAGTAAATTGATAAGATTTAAAAACATCTCTCTTAGAATAAGAATCTTTTTATCGATGATTCTTTTAGTGCTTTTGGCATCTGTTTTAATACTGGTGGTAACTGTATATCAATACGATGAGCAAACAAAAGACTATAATATACAGCGTTTTGAACGTAAAGAAGCCATTGCAAAAAAAATTATAGAACTAGAGCTTACTAACAAAACGTCATATTCTGTAAATACAGAAAATTTAGCTAAAATTTTTCAAGATAGGATTTACGAAATTTCATCTATAAACAAATTAAATATAACCATTTATAATTTAGAGGGTAGGCTTTTAAAAACATCTGCAAGTAATGCGTTTGAGAAAATAGACAAAACACCTTTAACGCCTAGTACAGTTGCAGAATTATCTCAAAATTCTAGTCATAGAATCTTAAAAAATATAGAAATAGACGATACTAGTTATCAAACATCATACACTTATATTCACGACCCAAAGTTTAAAAGAATTGGAATTTTAGAATTGCAGTTTACGCAAGATAACTCAGAGATAGAGTATGAGCTAAAAGAGTTTATTTATAGATTAAGTTTGGTGTATTTATTAATGTTTATCATCGCTATTTCATTTGCCTATTTTTTATCTAGTTACATTACACGATCAATAAAAACTATTTCAGATAAAATGCAACAGACGCGCTTAAATGAGCGCAACGAAAAAATTATATTAAACAAAGCGAGTTCAGAAATAGAAGTGTTGGTAGCTGCTTATAATAATATGATAGATCAATTAGAAGAAAGTGCTGCAAAATTGGCTAGAAGTGAACGAGAACAAGCTTGGAGAGAGATGGCAAAACAAGTAGCGCACGAAATTAAAAATCCACTAACACCAATGCGTTTGTCTGTGCAAAGTTTCGAAAGAAGATTTGATCCAACAGATAAAAACATAAAAGAGAAAATGGCGGAATATAGCCAAACTTTAATACAACAAATAGATGTGATGAGCTCCATTGCTTCAGCTTTTTCTGATTTTGCAAAAATGCCCACACAAAATAAAGAAGAAATAGAGGTAATTAGTGTTTTAAAATTTGCTTTAGATATTTTTAATCAAAAATCGATAGTTTATCAACCTAAAGAAAAAGAACTTTTTGCTTTTTTAGACAAAACACAATTAATAAGAATTGTAACTAATTTAGTAAAAAACGCCATACAAGCAACAGAAAATGAAGAAAACCCTGTAATAGATGTAATTGTTTTGTCTGAAAAAGAGAATTTAAAAATTGTGGTTTCAGACAATGGTAAAGGCATACCAGAAGAGGTTAAAGATTTAATTTTTGAACCTAAATTTACAACTAAAACAAGTGGAATGGGTTTAGGTTTAGGTATGATTAGAAATATTATTGAAGCTTATAATGGCACTATTTCATTTACGTCTAAAGAAGGAGAGGGAACTGCTTTTACAGTAATTTTACCAAAAAAATAAACATAGAATTTTCTATTAACATTTTAAATATATACAAATGAATTTCGAAAACATTTTAGTAGATATACAAGATACAGTAGCCAAAATAACAATTAACAGGCCTAAAAAATTAAACGCTTTAAATAAAAAGACCATACAAGAGTTGCATACTGCTTTTAAAGAAATACAATCTTATACTGATGTACAAGCTGTAATTTTAACAGGTAGTGGAGAAAAGGCATTTGTAGCAGGCGCAGACATTTCTGAATTTGCAAATTTTTCTGAAGAAGAAGGCGCAAATTTGGCAAAAGAAGGCCAAGAAAAATTGTTTGATTTTGTTGAAAATTTAACAAAACCAGTAATTGCTGCAGTAAATGGCTTTGCCTTAGGTGGTGGTTTAGAATTGGCAATGGCTTGTCATTTTAGAATTGCTTCAGAAAATGCAAAAATGGGGTTGCCAGAAGTATCTTTAGGTGTAATACCGGGTTATGGTGGTACACAACGTTTACCACAGTTGATAGGCAAAGGAAAAGCCATGGAAATGATTCTAACAGCAGGTATGATTTCTGCGGAAGATGCCAAAGAATATGGCTTGGTAAACCATGTAACTACTTTAGAAGATTTATTACCTTTGGCAGAAAAATTAGCAATTAAGATAGCAAAAAACTCTTCTGTAGCTATTTCTAAAGCTATTGAAGCTGTAAATGCAAATTATAAAGATGGTGTAGATGGTTACTATGTAGAAATAGAAAATTTTGGTAATTGTTTTGAAACTGAAGATTTTAAAGAAGGTACAACTGCTTTCTTAGAAAAAAGAAAGCCAGATTTCCCAGGAGAATAAATAATTTTTAGCAAATAAAAAGCGAGCCAATTGGCTCGCTTTTATTATCAAAACATAGCAATATTTTGATTTAACAATTAACTATAAGATTAAAAATTAAAGTTTTGTACATAACTTCTCTCGTTACTATTAATAACAACAGAATAGTTTCCTTTTTCTTTTTCTGACAATCTGTAAACTCTGTTTAAAACTTGGCTATCGTCTTTAAAAGTTTCAGAGAAAATTACATCACCTTTATAATAAAGAGCTACTTTTAAAGGTTCTTTATTAAAATCTATTTTAGATATTAAAACCAAGTTATTTTCTGTTCTAATTACAGGTTTAAAAATGGTTTTTTCTTCTTTAAAAGATACTTTTCCTTCTAAAATAGAAAAGTTTTTAACTATAATTTCGAAATCTTTTTCTAATTCTGCAGTATAATCGCCTTTTACTAATTTAGATAGATCAAATATTTTAGCATAATTACCTGATTTTTCTATGTCTTGGCTGTATATAACTACATCATGACTATCTTTTATCGTTAATGTGTTTCCTTTTTTTACAGTGTTAAATTCTACTTTAACCTTTTTACCATCTACCACATAAGCAGTATTCTTTTTTTCATTTGCGTAGTTCATTAATGTTCCTAACATCATAACTACTACTAAGCACTTTTTAAAATTTGTTTTCATTGTTTTTTCATTTAATGATTATCAACACTGCAAAGTTATATACAATGTCAAGTTTTAAAAACAACAGAATTGGTAAATATATATATTATATTAATACGTTAATTAATAGTTAATAACATGTTAAGTTAATATAGTATATATTTTAGATAAAATTATAAACGAAGTGTGTGGAACATATTTACACAACACAAAAAAAGCGAGCCCTTTGGCTCGCTTTTTATCATCAAAATATAGCAGTATTTTGATGCAACAATTAACTATAAGATTAAAAATTAAAGTCTTGAACGTAACTTCTCTTGTTACTATTAATAACAACAGAATAGTTTCCTTTTTCTTCTTCAGACAATTTATAAATTCTGTTTAAAACTTGACTATTGTCTTTAATGGTTTCAGAGAAAATTACATCACCATTATAATAAAGAGCTACTTTTAAAGGTTCTTTATTAAAATCTATTTTAGAAATTAAAACCAAGTTATTTTCTGTTCTAATTACAGGTTTAAAAATGGTTTTTTCTTCTTTAAAAGATACTTTGCCTTCTAAAATAGAAAAGTTTTTAACTATAATTTCGAAATCTTTTTCTAATTCTGCAGTATATTCTCCTTTTACCAATTTAGATAGATCAAATATTTTAGCATAATTACCTGATTTTTCTATGTCTTGGCTGTATATAACAACATCATGACTATCTTTTATAGTTAATGTGTTTCCTTTTTTTACAGTGTTAAATTCTACTTTAACCTTTTTACCATCTACCACATAAGTAGTATTCTTCTTTTCATTTGCGTAGTTCATTAATGTTCCTAACATCATAACTACTACTAAGCACTTTTTAAAATTTGTTTTCATTGTTTTTTCATTTAATGATTATCAACACTGCAAATCTATGACAGAAAATAGATATTGAAAACACCGTAATTGACGAATATATGTGCTAAATTACCATATATAACTATGTTAAATCTATGTTAAGTTAAAATAGTATATAATTTTGGTAAAATTATATATTATATGTGGTTTTAGATTTGTAATTTTGCAGATATATAATAACTATAATATGAAGACAAAACCTACATTAGAAAAAATTACCCCTAGTTTTGGTAGTTCTTTGTTAGTAAAAAAACACGAACAATTTTTAAAAAGAACAAATGCATTTTGGCATTTTCATCCAGAAATCGAAATTGTTTATGTAAATAAAGGAAAAGGGAAAAGACATATTGGGAATCATATAAGTTATTTTAACAATAGTCAGTTGGTGTTAATTGGTTCTAACTTACCTCATTTAGGCTTTGTAGATCGTTTAACAACGAATGGTTCTGAAACTTTAATACAATTTAAACCAGATTTTTTAGGAAAAGATTTTTTTAAAATTCCAGAAATGGTTGGCATAGATCAACTTTTTGAACGTGCAAAAAAAGGAATTCGTTTTAACATAGAAATTAAAAAAAGAATAGGTGCTAAAATAGAAGAATTAGTAGATCTAGAAGGCCCCACCAGAATTATTGCCTTTTTGCATATTTTAAAAGAATTGGCACAAACAGATGATTATACTATTTTAAATGCAGATGGTTTTGCTTTTGAAACCATACCACAAGATAGTGAGAAAATAGATTTAGTTTTTAAACATATTAACGAAAACTTTAGAAGACATATAGCTTTAGAGGAAGTTGCTGATTTAGTTAGCATGACAGTGCCAGCGTTTTGTAGGTTTTTTAAAAAAACAACCAGTAAAACATTTACAAAATTAGTAAACGAATATAGAGTTGTGCATGCTACTAAATTATTGTCTGAAAGTCAAACAAGTATTACAGATATTTGTTACGAGTGTGGTTTTAATAATTTTTCTCACTTTAACAAACTTTTTAAAGAATTTACGGGTAAACCAGCTTCTAAGTATAGAAGTGAAATGTCAAACTTTATACAATAATTTTTTTAGGATGATTACTAAAATAGAAAAAGCATTAGAATACTATAATTTTAAAAGTAAAGAAATTTTAAATTATATAAATACCAATAATAATTTATCTGTAGATGATATTATAGAAAAAGGGAATGAATTATCTATTTTAGAATATAAAATTACTGCTTTAGAAGTTGCAAAAGAAAATTAGCCCAATAAAGTGCTTTAAAGGCTTTTTTATTTTGAATCATAAAAAACGTATTAGCTAAAAATAAAATGAGCTTAAAATAAATATTTTAATCTCATTTTTTATCAGTAAAAATGATTAAAATATAATTGTAATAAGTTTTAATTATTTAATACCGTTCCATTCATCATAAAATTGTTTTAAATAATTTTCCATAAAAAGATGTCTTTCTTTGGCAATTTGTTTACCAGTATTGGTATTCATTTTATCTTTTAATAATAATAGTTTTTCATAAAAATGATTGATAGTTGGTGTCTTCGCATTTTTATATTCCTCTTTAGTCATATTTAGATTTGGTAAAACTTCAGGGTCATATAAAGCCCTGTTTTTAAAACCACCATAATTAAAACAACGAGCAATACCAATAGCGCCGATGGCGTCTAATCGATCAGCATCCTGAACCACTTCAAATTCTTTTGAGGTAAATTTCTTAGAATTGTTGTCAAAAGTATTTTTAAAAGACATGTTTTTTATAATATTTACCACATGTTTCCCAATTTTTTTGGGTACTTTTTCGTCAATTAAAAATTTTGTAGCCTTTCTAGGGCCAATTTTTTCGTCTCCATTATTAAATTTTGGGTCAGCAATATCATGCAAAAGCGCCGCCAAAGAAACTACAAAAACGTCTACTTTTTCTTCTCTAGAAATTAAAATGGCGTTCTTAAAAACACGTTCTATATGAAACCAGTCATGGCCTCCTTCTGCATTTTGTAGCTCTTTTTTTACAAAAGATATGCAGTTTGTAATCACTTTTTCTCTATCCATTCTTAGGTTCTAGAATTGAGTTCTTTTTTAATTTTTTTCATTTCAAAATACATTACAAAAGCCATAGGTGCAAAAAATAGTGGTAAAAAAGTTTGAAATGAAATTCCCTTTTCAACAGTAGAAAAAATAGCAAATACAATCATTAACACTACCAAAACAATTTGTACTATAAATAGTGTTTTCTGACTTTTCAATTTTTTTTGAAGCTCTTTTGTGCTATATGTTGATAAAGACATTTTCTAATTTTTTTATAAAAATAAAAAATCCACGTTTTAATTTACGTGGATTTTGTATAATTTAACTTCTTAAACTTCCTTTTTAGTAGAATTCTAAAGAAGATAAGTTTTAACAATATTCTTCGTAAGCTTGTGCTAAATTCTGTGCAATCATTTGTGCAGAACGTCCTTCAATATGATGTCTTTCTAACATGTGCACTAAATTACCATCTTTAAATAAGGCAATCGCTGGCGAACTTGGTGGAAAAGGTATCATAAACTCACGTGCTTTTTGAGTAGATTCTTTTTCTACTCCTGCAAAAACAGTGGTTAAATTTGTAGGTGTTTTTTCTGCGCCTAAAGAAGCAATAGCTCCAGGTCTAGCAGTACCCGCTGCACAACCACAAACTGAGTTTACCATTACTAAAGTTGTTCCTTCTTTTGCCAAAGCTTTTTCTACATCTTCGCTTGTATATAATGCGTCAAAACCAGCGTTAATTAACTCGTCTCGCATTGGTTTTACTAATTCTTCTGGATACATAATTATCTAATTTTAAAATGCAAAGATACATATTTGTTTTACAAAATTCAACTATATCAAAAGCGCTTAGATCAATAGAAACATCAATAAAATCAATAGTATTTTTTGGGCATGTCCATTTTTAACAAAAAGTTACGTTACACTGCACTTTTCATTAAAAATCGTCAGGCTTTCAACACTCGCTTTATTTTCGTTCCTCAAATAAGAGCTCAAACAAATGTTTCAATCCTTCATGCAAATAAAATAAATAGTGATCACCATAAAAAATAATACTCAAACCATCTAAATAATCAACAAACTAAAAAATCTATTTTAAAACTTTGTAACTTTGTAAACAACAAATAAAAATAAATGGGAAATTTCACAAAATGGTTGGGTGCAGGTTTAGGTTTTACTTTAGGTGGTCCAATTGGTGCAGCCATTGGGTTTGCAATTGGTAGTTTTGTAGACGGCTTTTCAGAAAAAGACATACTTTTAGAACAAGGAGATTATCAACAACAAAAAAGAACCAGAAAAAATGTAAATACACAATCTGGTGATTTTGAAATGAGTTTGTTGGTTCTGGCATCCATTGTTATTAAATCTGACGGAAATATAGATAAGCGCGAATTAAATTTTGTACGTACCCAGTTTTTAAGCATGTATGGTAAAGAAAGAGCCAATAATGCATTTAAACTATTTAAAGGTATTGTAAAAAAAGAAATTTCTGCAAGACAAGTCTGTATACAAATTAGAGAACACATGTCTCATGCATCTCGTTTACAACTATTGCATTTTTTGTTTGGTATTGCAAAGGCAGACCAATTTGTTAGTGAAACAGAGGTAGAAGAAATTAGAAAAATAGCAGGTTACTTATACATAAACCAAAGAGATTTTGAATCTATAAAAGCCATGTTTTATGATGCTTCTGGCAACGCATACAAAATTTTAGAAATTTCAAAATCTGCCAGTATTGATGAGATTAAAACCGCTTACCGAAAAATGGTAAAAAAATACCATCCAGATAAATTACAAGGTTTAGGTGATGAGCATTTACAGGGTGCAAAAGAAAAATTTCAAAGCATACAAGATGCTTATGAAAAAATTAAACAAGAAAGAGGACTTTAATTTAAAGTTTTTATTAATATTTAATTTTCTGATTAAATATATTTATATAGCTAATTTTGTAAAACAATATTATTTGCTTTACTTAAAAAAAATATAAAAGAGTTTTTTTAAAGGCTCTTTTTTTATGTCCAAAAGTAGCTATTTTCAATAAATTGATTAATTTCGCAATCTGATTAGAAAAGAGAAAAGATGAGCGCGAAATTTACTGAATATAAAGGACTTGACTTACCAAAAGTAGCAGAAGAAATACTAAACTACTGG
>NZ_CBFHJT010000089.1:0-9714 GCF_965656025.1 Polaribacter sp. | reverse complement strand
CAAATTATTTGTTTGAATGATACGCCTTTAACCATTGGAGTAGAAAATCCTGCAGAGGTATATACCTACGAATGGAAAAATGCAGCAGGAACTATAATTAGTTTTGCAGAAACAGCAGATGTTACAGAGGGTGGCAACTACACTGTTACTGCAACTACCACCAATGGCACCAATTGTACTAGAGTTGAAACTATTGTGGTGAATGAATCGAATCCTGCAACATTGCTTTCTAGCTTTGTAACCATTGTAGATGAGGGAAATATTATCGGTAGTGATGCCAATTTATCCATCTCTATAGATACTATAAATAACGATTTAGGTCCTGGTGATTATCAATTTGCATTAAGAAACGATGATGAAAGCACCACGACTCCATTTCAAGATGAACCTTTGTTTGAAAACTTAGAAGGTGGTATTTACACCATTATTGTAAACGATAAAAATGGTTGTGTACCAGATGCTACTTTACAAGTTTCTGTCATTCAATTTCCAAAGTTTTTTACACCAAATGGCGATGGCAGAAATGATACTTGGGCTGTAAAAGGCGCTAATAAAACATTTTATCCAAATAGTAGTATCAATATTTTTAACAGATATGGTAAGTTAGTTGCGCAAGTACCTATAGACTCGCAAGGTTGGAATGGTACTTACAATGGTAAACTATTAACTTCAGACGATTATTGGTACAACATTACACTAATTCCTGCTGATAACACAAAGCAAACCATAAATAAAAAAGGAAATTTTTCTTTATTAAGAAAATAATAAGCAATTTCGTTTCAAATTTTAAGAAACATTTATGGAATTATAAAAAAACTCAACAAGGGTTTCACAACATAATTTCTTAATTTAGCAAAAACTTAGATATAATTTCCTATGGATTTAAACTTCAATAAAAACGAAGATTATAACAAATTACTTGCTTCAGATTTAAGAAAAAAATTTGCAAAAGTAAAATTAGGTGGTGGTCAAAAAAGAATTGACAAACATCATGAAAAAGGAAAACTAACCGCAAGAGAACGTATTGATTATTTATTAGATTCAAATGCTAAATCTATAGAAATAGGTGCATTTGCTGGTGAAGATATGTATGCAGAACATGGAGGCTGTCCTTCGGGGGGCGTTGTTGTTAAAATCGGTTACATTAAAGGAAAACAATTTATTGTTGTGGCTAATGATGCCACTGTAAAAGCTGGAGCGTGGTTTCCTATTACTGGAAAAAAGAATTTACGCGCTCAAGAAATATCCATAGAAAATAAATTACCAATTATTTATTTGGTAGACTCTGCTGGGGTTTATTTACCAATGCAAGACGAAATTTTTCCAGATAAAGAACATTTTGGACGAATTTTTAGAAACAATGCTGTGATGAGTTCTATGGGAATTACTCAAATCTCTGCAGTAATGGGCAGTTGTGTTGCTGGTGGCGCTTACTTACCAATTATGAGTGATGAAGCAATGATTGTTGACAAAACAGCAAGTATTTTTCTTGCAGGAAGTTACTTGGTAAAAGCAGCCATAGGAGAATCTATAGATAATGAAACATTAGGTGGTGCAACTACACATTGCGAAATTTCTGGAGTAACAGACTACAAGGCAAAAGACGACAAAGATGCACTTGATAAAATAAAATTTATAGTTGATAAAATTGGCGATCATGACAAAGCTGGTTTTAGTAAAACGGAATCTTATCCACCAAAAGAAAACGAAGACGATATTTTTGGAATTTTACCAAGAGAAAGAAACGCACAATATGATATGTTAGAAATCATTAGTCGTTTAGTAGATAATTCAGAATTTGAACAATACAAAGAAGGTTATGGAAAAACCATTTTAACGGGTTATGCCAGAATTGATGGTTGGGCAGTGGGTATTGTTGCCAACCAACGTAAATTGGTAAAAACAACAGCTTCTAAAACAAAACCTACAGAAATGCAATTTGGTGGTGTAATCTATAATGATTCTGCAGATAAAGCAACACGCTTTATAGCCAACTGTAATCAGAAAAAAATACCTTTAGTATTCTTACAAGATGTTACTGGTTTTATGGTAGGTAGCAAATCAGAACATGGTGGAATTATAAAAGATGGTGCAAAAATGGTAAATGCAGTGAGCAATTCTGTAGTGCCGAAATTTACCATTGTAATTGGTAATTCTTATGGCGCAGGTAATTATGCTATGTGTGGTAAAGCCTATGACCCAAGATTAATTGTTGCATGGCCAAGTGCTGAGTTGGCAGTTATGAGTGGGAATTCTGCTGCTAAAGTTTTGTTACAGATAGAAACAGCATCTCTAAAAAAGAAAGGCGAAAAAATTACACCAAAAAAAGAAGCTGAATTATTTGATAAAATAAAATCTAAATACGATAAGCAAATTTCTCCTTATTATGCAGCTGCAAGAATTTGGACAGATGCAGTAATCAATCCATTAGAAACAAGAACTTGGATTTCTATGGGAATTGAAGCTGCAAACCATGCTCCTATTGAGAAAAAATTTAACATGGGAGTTTTACAGGTTTAGATAAAATAACAGCTATGAAAAAGAAAAACATTTTATTTATACTCTTATTATCCTCTATTTATACATTTTCTCAAGTTGAAAGAAAAAAGAGACTTATTAAAATTGAAGACTTTAGAAAAAAATATCCAAATAAAAAATTAGATTTATCAACTCACTTTTTTCATATTTATAAAAAAGACACGTTAGTAGAAGACAATGATAAGAGATATTTAAATGCAAAATCCGTAGAGTATGAACCTAAAGATTCTTTATTTTTAGAGGTTTATAAAGATATTGTATATCAAAAATATCAAGTATCTGGTAATAAAAATCAGTACATGAAATTATGGAAAGAACCACTAAAAATTTATTTTGCGCCTTCTTTGAATCAATTTTATAGAAACAAAATAGAAGATGCAGCTAATAACTTATCTCAGAACATAGATTCCTTAGATATTAAGTTTGTAAATAACATTAATGCATCAAATTATATTATTTATCAATTAGATGAAAATAATTCTAAAAGATATTCTGATGACATAAATAATAATGAATATGTTAATTATTACATTAAATGGAATCGATCTAGAATTTATGATGCAAAATTAGAACTTAACCTAAATAAATATAAAAATGTTAATAGAGAGGTTAATGCCAATTTTTTACTTGTAAACTTTTACAAAACTTTAGGTCAATTTCATAATACATCAAAAGTTCCATGCGAAAGTGTCTTTTCTACTTGCAATTCAAATGAAAAAGAATTGACAGATTTTGATTTTGAAATTATTAAATATCAATATTCTTATGGAATTTGTAAGTTCACCAATTTAGAGGATTTCGAAAAGAATCATAGAATAGCTAAAGAGAGAATTAGTAGAGGTGAAAAAATGATATTTATGCATTTAGAATAAATGGGAATTAAATCAAAATAAATAATAAATGACTAATATCACAATTAGTCATTTTTTTATGCCCTATTTTTGTATCATAATACTATAAAACATGAGTAAAGCCATTTATATTGCTACTGTTGAATCTGACAGTGGTAAATCTTTAATTTCTTTAGGAATTTTAAGAATGATGTTAATTAAATCTGCCAAAGTAGGTTATTTTAGACCTATTATTAACGAATTTAATGAACATAGTTACGACGAACACACAAACACTGCCATCAATTTTTTTAATTTAGATATAGATTACAATGACTGTTTTGCTTATACGCAAAGTGAAGTTGTAGAATTGTTAAGCGAAGGAAAAGAGGATGATGTTATTCACAATGTCATCAAAAAATATAAAAAATTAGAAGCAAAATATGATTATGTTTTGGTAGAAGGTACCGATTTTTCTGGTGAAGGTGGCTTTACAGAATTAGACGTAAATTTAATGATTGCCAAAAATTTAGGCATTCCTGCATTGATAGTTGGCTCTGGAAATGGAAAGAAAAAGAAAGATTTTATCAACACCATGCAACTCTCCTACAATTCTTTTATTAATAAAGAAGTAGATGTTATTGGTATTATTGCCAATAAAATAGAAGAAGATGAAGTTGATTATATCCGAAAAGAATTAATAGATAGTTTTCCTGAGAAACTACAGATAGATATTATTCCTAAAGTTGATTTTTTAGCATATCCAACAGTAAAAGAAGTAGCACAAGCATTACATGGTAGGGTGCTTTTTGGCAATCAATTTTTAGAAAACGCAATTGGCAGCTATAGCACTGGTGCTATGCAACTTAGAAACTATTTAACCCGAATAAAAGAAAATGCATTAGTAATAACACCTGGGGATAGAGCCGATATTATTTTAGGGGCTTTACAAGCAAATGCTTCTAAAAACTACCCGAAAATTGCAGGTATTATTTTAACAGGATCTTTAGTGCCAGAAGAATCTATCATTAAATTAATAGAAGGTGTACAGTCTACAGTACCGATTATAGCTGTAGATGGAGGTACTTTTAATCTTACTAATAAAATTGGAGCTGTAAAATCTAAAATTTACGCAACTCACAATAAAAAAATATTACTCTCTTTAGATACTTTTGATAAATATGTAAATGCAGAAGGTTTAACCAATATTTTAACCTCTTATCATTCAGATAGATTAACACCTAGCATGTTTCAGTATAATTTGTTACAAAAAGCTAGAGCCCATAAAAAACATATTGTGTTGCCAGAAGGTGATGATGAAAGAATTATTAGAGCAGCAGCTCGTTTACAATTATTAGATATTGTAGACTTAACTTTATTGGGCGATAAAAGAACCATCCAATTAAAATGTGATCAAATAGGAATTCAGATAGATTTAGACAAAATAAATGTTTTAAATCCAGAAGATTCTATACATAATACAGATTTTGCAAACACGCTTTTTGATGCCAGAAAACACAAAGGAATGACAGAAACAACTGCTATGGATTTAACCAGAGATGTTTCTTATTATGGTACTTTAATGATTTTAAATGGTCTGGCAGATGGTATGGTTTCTGGTGCAGTACACACCACTATGCATACTATAAAACCAGCATTACAATTAATAAAAACAAAACCAGGTGTATCTGTAGTATCTTCTGTATTTTTTATGTGTTTGTCTGATAGAGTTTCTGTGATGGGAGATTGTGCGGTAAACCCAAATCCAAATGCAGAACAACTTTCAGAAATTGCCATTTCATCTGCATTGTCTGCAGAAGCTTTTGGTATAGAAGCCAAGGTTGCTATGCTTTCATACTCTTCTGGAAGTTCTGGTAAAGGTGAAGAAGTAGAAAAAGTTAGAAAAGCAACAGAATTGGCAAAAGCTAAAAAACCAGAATTAAAAATTGAAGGGCCTATACAATATGATGCTGCTGTAGACATGTCTGTTGCCAAAACAAAAATGCCAAATTCTAAGGTTGCTGGTCAAGCATCTGTATTAATTTTTCCAGATTTAAACACTGGTAACAATACCTACAAAGCCATACAAAGAGAAACTGGTGCTTTGGCTATTGGCCCCATGTTGCAAGGTTTAAACAAACCTGTAAACGATTTAAGTAGAGGCTGTACTGTAGACGATATTTTTAACACAGTTTTATTAACGGCAATTCAAGCAAATCAACAATAAACATGAATATTTTAGTATTAAACGCAGGTTCTTCTTCTTTAAAATATCAAGTGATTGAAATGCCCGCTAAACATGTAAAATGTGTTGGTTTGGTAGAAAGAATTGGTATGGATGATGCCATTTTTAATCACGATAAAGATGGAGAGGAATACCATGAAACACTACCCATTTTAAATCACAAAATTGGTTTGCAAAAAATTGCTGATGCTTTATTAGATGAAAAATTAGGGGTTATTAATAATGTTGAAGAAATTGAAGCTGTTGGACACAGAGTGGTTCATGGTGGTAATAAATTTGGCAAAACAGTAATAGTAACAGAAGATGTAAAAAACAATATTAAAGATCTTTTTGATTTAGCACCCTTACACAATCCTGCAAACTTAACAGGCATAGAAATTGCTGAAACTATTTTTACAAAAGCGAAGCAAATTGCTATTTTCGATACTTCCTTTCATCAAACAATGCCAAAAGAGGCGTATCAATATGCCATCCCAAACACCTATTTAGAAAAACATCATATTAGAGCCTATGGTTTTCATGGCACAAGCCACAAATATGTTTCTGAAAAAGCAATCGATTTTTTAAACAAAAAATCTTCAAACATTATTAGTATCCATTTAGGAAATGGTTGTAGCGTGTCTGCCATAAAAGATGGTAAAAGCATCGAAAATTCATTAGGTCTTGGCCCTATGAATGGTTTAATTATGGGAACACGTTGTGGAGATATAGACCAATCTGTTATTTTCTTTCTGATGAAAAAATTAGGCAAATCTTTAGAAGAAGTTAACAATTTACTCCAAAAACAATCGGGTATGCTAGGTTTAACTGGTTTTTCTGATTTAAGAGAAATTACAGAAAATGCAGCAGCAGGTAACAAAGAATGCCAAAACGGATTAGATTTAGCAGGTTACAGGATTCGTAAATATATAGGTAGTTACTCAGCCATTTTAAACGGTTTAGATGCTATTATTTTTACAGCAGGAATTGGAGAAAATTCGGCAGAAATGAGAAGATTGGCTTGTAAAGAATTAGATTTTTTAGGGATTGAATTAGATGAAGAAAAAAACAAAGTTCGATCAAAAGAAATAAGGGAAATACAAACACAAAATTCCAAAGTAAAAATTTTAGTAATTCCCACCAACGAAGAAATTGAAATAGCCAAACAGTCTTATCAGCTTTTAAAATAAAGAACCATCAAAAATTGTGAAAAACCACCTAAATATTTACATTTGTAAGCATTTTAATTAAAACGATTTATAGAAATGGGAAGAGCATTTGAGTTCAGGAAAGCTAGAAAAATGAAACGTTGGTCGGCAATGGCGAAAACATTTACCAGACTTGGTAAAGACATTGTAATGGCTGTTAAAGAAGGTGGCCCAAACCCAGATACTAACTCTCGCTTACGTGCTGTTATACAAAATGCAAAGGCTGCAAACATGCCTAAAGATAATGTAGAACGCGCTATAAAAAAAGCTTCTGATAAAGATACAGCAGATTATAAAGAGGTTTTATTTGAAGGATATGCGCCTCATGGAATTGCCGTTTTAATAGAGACTGCCACAGATAATAATAACAGAACTGTTGCCAATGTAAGAGCCGCATTTAATAAATGCGATGGTAATTTAGGAACCTCTGGTTCTGTAGTTTTTATGTTTGATCATACTTGTAATTTTACTGTTAAAAAGGAAGATATTACAATGGATATGGAAGAAATAGAACTTGAGTTGATAGATTTTGAAGTGGAAGAGATTTTTGATGATGAAGAAGGAGTGATTATTTATGCGCCATTTGAACAATTTGGAGCTTTACAATCTTATTTTGAAGAAAATAATATCGAAATTTTATCTTCTGGTTTTGAAAGAATACCTACAACTACCACAAAGTTAACAGAAGAACAACAAGCAGATGTTGACAAACTGTTAGAAAAACTAGAAGAAGATGATGATGTACAAAACGTATATCATTCTATGGAAAGTAACGAATCATAAATAAAAGGGGAGCATGCTCCCCTTTTATTTTACATGGTGTTTAAAATAAATTATCAGAAACACTTTTTACCAATCTTATAAATTCGGCTCTATAGCCTTCTTTATCTTCTCCTCTTCCTTTTTGTGCTAATTGTATAACATCTTCTAAAGTAGTATTGTTATAATAGTTAGATTTCTTTAATTGCATGCCAAACAAAGCTACTGAAGCTGCAAAATTCATATCTGTAGAACTTTCTACAACTTCATCATTTTGTACATGAACAATTTCTATACTATTGTTTTCTGATGGTTTTTTATAACGGAATTTTACCGTAAACAACTCCTTTGAATTATTAGTCGTATTTTTTGTGTATTTCAAATCAGATATTTCCTTTAAAAAATCACTTTTTACTCCCACAGGAATTACTTCGAACAAAGCAGTAACCTTATGCCCTGCGCCTAATTCTCCAGCATCTTTGGTATCATCTATAAAATCTTCGTCATTTAACAATCTATTTTCATAACCAATTAACCTGTAGGCTTGTACTTTATTGGGGTTGAATTCCACTTGAATTTTTACGTCTTTTGCAATAGTAAATAAAGTTCCGCCAAATTCTTGTCCAAATACTTTTTGAGCTTCTTGCATAGTATCTACATAGGCGTGATTTCCATTTCCTTTATTTGCTAAAATCTCTAATTTATCATCTTTATAATTGCCATACCCAAAACCTAATACAGATAAATACACACCTGTTTTTCTTTTTTCTTCTATTAATTTTTCTAGTTGATGCTTGCCTGTTCTACCCACATTAAAATCGCCATCTGTTGCTAAAATAACTCTATTATTACCTTTCTTTTTAAAGTTTTTTTCTGCTAATTTATACGCCAACTCTATACCTCTACCTCCAGCTGTAGAACCTCCAGATTCTAAATTATCTAAAGCTGCCATAATTTTTTCTTTGTATTTACCAGAAGTAGGTTTTAAAACTACACCTGCTGCACCAGCATATACTACAATAGCAACTTTATCTTGCTTTCTTAATTGATTTACCAATAATTTAAAAGCAGATTTTAAAAGAGGTAATTTATTAACACTTCCCATAGAACCAGAAACGTCTATTAAAAAAGTTAAGTTAGAGGCTGGTAAATTTTCTTGTAGATACTCTTTACCTTGTAAACCAATTCTAACTAATTTTGTGTTTTTATTCCAAGGTGTTTTTACAACTTCTGTAGCTATTGCAAAAGGATGCTTATCTGTTGGTTGTGCATAATTATAATCAAAATAATTTACCATTTCTTCTATTTTTACAGCATCAAAAGGTATTTTTTCTCCATTATTAATCATTCTTCTAATATTGCTGTAAGAAGCTTTATCTACATCAATAGAAAAAGTAGACAAAGGTGCTAGTGTGGCTCTTTTAAATTTATTTTCATGAATTTTCGCATACGATTCGTCATTTTCTATTCTGTAATTGCCTTTTTTGGTGGTGATTACAATACATCCATTTGATGCTGAATAACCAAATAGTTTTTTTGCTTTTGATGCTTTATAGACATTTACTTTCTCTAGTTCAGATTTATCAATATTCTTTACCAAACCTACATAACTATTCTGAATGGGCACACCATCTACAATATATAGAGGCTGATTTTTATTTTGTAATACATTACTTTCTTTAGCTATATTAGTATTGCTATTTGTTATTTTTACACCAGCAACCTGTCCTTTTAATGAATTAGATATCTTTTGATGTAAAGGATTGTATCTCTTTTGTGGACTTAACACTGCTGATGTTGAATACCCTCTAATTTTCACACCATACCCAACTACAACAATTTCATCTAGAGTTTGATTATCTGCAATCATTTTCACATTAATAGTAGCAGATTTACCAACCTTTTTTGCAACTTTTTTATAACCTAAATAACTAAAAACAAGTACATCTTTTTCAGATGCATTGATGGTGTATTTACCGTCAAAATCAGTTTGTGTACCATGGGTTGTTCCTTTTAGTGTTATAGAAACCCCTGGTAAACCTTGATTAGTTTCGTCTGAAACTATTCCTGTAATTTCTTTTTGTTGCGCGTTTGTTATTGACATTCCGAATATAAATAACAGATAAAATAAGTGTTTTGTCATCTTTGTGGTTTT
>NZ_CBFHJT010000088.1:0-9751 GCF_965656025.1 Polaribacter sp. | reverse complement strand
TTTATCTGAAATTAAACTTTCTTTTTCTTTCTGAATAAATTTTAACTCACTTTGTAGTTCCTCTACTTTAGTTTCTAAACTTTTTACGCTTTGATTTAGACCATTGTTTTGGATTTCTAACGTGTTTTTTTCTTTTTCGGAAATACTTTTATCTTTTTCTATTTGTAATTTAGAAATTAACTTACCTATAAATAAGCCTATTACAGTAAATATTACGGCGATTATTAGGTTAACAATTATTTGTGTCATCATGTAAATTTAAGTCCTTAAATTTATCACTTTAATAGACAACAAAAAACTCTAATAAGCAGATTTTGTAAACAAATATTTAAATGTATAAATGAAGAGAATTGCTAAATTTATTTTAAATAACATTTTAGGCTGGAAAGTTGAAGGGATTTTTCCTGAAACACCTAAAAAATATGTTGTTATTGCCGCACCGCATACAAGTTGGGTAGATTTTCCTATTGCCATTTTAACGAGAATGAGTTTGGGAACAATGATACATTTTATTGGTAAAGACTCTTTATTTAAATGGCCTTTTGGTTATTTTTTTAAAGTTTTAGGTGGTACTCCTGTAGATAGAAGTAAAAGCAATAATTTAGTAGATGCTGTTATAGAAATTTTTAATAAAAAAGAACATTTTAAATTGGGATTGTCTCCTGAAGGAACAAGAAAGAAAGTAGAAAAATGGAAAACTGGTTTCTACTATATTGCAAAAGGGGCTAATGTACCTATTGTAATGGCTACACTAGATTTTGAAAATAAGAAAGTAAAAATATCTGAACCCTATTATACTACAGATAATTTTGAAGAAGATTTTAAATATTTTAAACATTTTTATAAAAACATAAAGGGGAAAAATCCTGAATTATCATAATTTTATGTTTTTATACAATAAAGATTAATTTATTTGACTAAATTTGTATTTTGTAAATTTATTTGTTAAATAAAGATTAGGGGCTTTATTTTCAGTTGTTTACAATAAATAGCATACGCTATGATACGAAGTCTCCAGTTTACTGGAGACTTTTTTTATTTATATTTTTCTACCACTTTTGCAACAATACCCTCTATAACCTCAGTTGCTTTTATCATAGACTCTACAGGAACATATTCATAACGTCCATGAAAATTATGCCCACCAGCAAAAATATTTGGACAAGGAAGCCCTTTGTAAGAAAGCTGAGAACCATCTGTACCACCTCTAATTGGTTTAATTATTGGGGTAACGCCAATATCTTTCATAACTTCTTCTACCATATCTACAATATGCATTACCGGAACTATTTTTTCTTTCATATTAAAATATTGATCTTTTAGCTCTACAGTTATTAATTGTTGCCCAATCCTTTCATTTATATCTTTGGCTATTCTTTGAAATAAATTTTTTCTTTGTGTAAACAACTCAAAATCATGATCTCTAACAATATATTCTAAAACTGTTTTTTCTACACTACCAGTAATATCATGTAAATGAAAAAAACCTTCGTAACCTGTTGTTTTTTCTGGTACTTCTTCTGCTGGTAGTTCTGAAATAAATTCGTTAGCAATATGTATCGAATTTATCATTTTACCTTTTGCATAACCTGGATGTACAATTTTACCTTGGATGGTAACTTTTGCACTTGCTGCGTTAAAGTTTTCGTATTCTAATTCCCCAATTTGACTACCATCCATAGTATATGCCCATTCAGTATCAAATTTATTAACATCAAATTTATGAGCACCTTTGCCAACTTCTTCATCTGGAGTAAAACAAATTCTAATTTTACCGTGTTTAATTTCTGGATGCTGAATTAGATATTCCATAGCAGTTACAATTTCTGTTACACCAGCTTTATCATCAGCTCCTAAAAGTGTTGTGCCATCTGTGGTAATAAGGGTTTGTCCTTTGTATTGTAATAAATCTTCAAAATAATCTGGAGACAATACAATGTTCTTTTCTTCATTTAATACAATGTCATTGCCTTGATAATCTTCTACAATTTTTGGTTTTACATTTTTACCTGTAAAATCTGGACTTGTATCTATGTGTGCTACAAAACCAATTGTGGGCACTTTATAGTCTATATTACTTGGTAATGTAGCCATAATGTAACAATTTTCATCTAAAATAACCTCCTGTAAACCAATAGCTTTTAAATCTTCTTTTAAAATTTTTGCCAAGTCCCATTGGTTTTCTGAACTGGGGAAATTTGGGTTATTTGGGTCAGATTCGGTATCTATAGTTACGTATTTTATAAATCTATCTATAATGTGTTTTTTGGCTATCATTTATTGTATTTTTATTTTTTCTAACAAACTTATGGCTGAACAAATTCTTTTCTCTACTAAAGAATCACCATAAAATATAGCAGTAGCTAATAAAGCGTTTTTGTTGTCTATTTTGCTAAAAACTTGTAATTGTTGATATGTATAATCGTCTTTTTTTCCGAAAGCGAGTGTAAAGTAACTTGGTTTGCCTAAAAAAGAAATTTCTTGTCCTTTTTTTTGAATTAAATTATTGACCAAATTATCTTGTTCTATTTTCAATTTAAAAAGATCATTAATGTTAATCGTATGCTGCATATAATTAACATCTAACAAAATAGAAGATGTTAATTCTTTGATTGTATCTGCAGCATAAATAGAAGATTGATAATTATCTTTGTACAAGTTAACTTTCCATGTATTTGGAAGTTTTACAGAAAAATAGGCATCAGTATCCTTTGTTTCCTCTAAATTTTGAAGATATACTTCTTTGCAATTGCATTGTTTTTGTAAATCAGTTTGTTGTTGACAAGATAAAAATAGTAGAGAAGCAATGATTGTAAATGCTACTGATTTTATGCTCATTTTTATAATTTTAATAGTCCTATTTTTTGATGACCACTTAACCAAGCTGTATTTTTATCTACAAATTGTATGGTATAGTAGCTATCTTTAGAAACATCTTTCCAGGTTTTGCCACCATCATTGGAAAAAGAAACACCCGTTTTACCAACAGCAAAAATCTCTTTACCATTGGTGTTTGGTACATATTGTACGCAACTTTTATAATTAGGATTTTGGTTATCTGCAACCAACTGCCAAGTTTTACCTCCATCTGTTGTAATTGCTTTATTAGCTCTATTTTCTAAAGGTTTTGCGTAATTACCTCCTATAATAATACCATTGTTTTCGTCTACAAAATCAATAGAATAAATTCCTTGTGGTCCATCGCCTTGAATAATGGGTGTTTGGGTAATTGTCCAGTTTTTACCAAAATCTGTAGATTTTAAAATTCTAGCTTTGCTACCTCCAGAAGCAATCCAAACAGTTTTGCCTATGGTTTTAATATTGGTGTTACTAGCGGCAAAAAAAGCTTCTTCTTTTGCTATTTCTGGTAAATTTTTACAAGGTAATTTTTGCCAAGTATTACCAGCATTACTGGTTAAAAGAATTGATGCACAATTTTCTGTAGGATCGCCAACTGCAATTCCGTGTAAATTGTCATCAAAAAAAGTCAGGGCATCATAAAACACTTTTGGGTGTTCTTCTTTATATTGTAGAGTAAACTTACCATCAGAAATTTTATACAACAAGGCAGGATTTGCAATTGAAAGTGCAAAATAATCTTTTCCATTAAAAGCTAAACTTCTAAAATGCGGTATTATAGAGTCTTTATAACGTATGTTTAAAGCATTCCAGATAGCACCATTGTTTGTTGTAAAGCCAACATCGCCATTAGAACCTGCATAAAAAACGCTGTTTGTGTCTTTTACTTTTATGGCTCTGATGCTAGTGCTATCTATTTTAAATTCTTTAATGGTTACATTTTCAATATTTCTAGGTTTATAGACTTGTTTACAAGCAAGAAAAAAAAGAAAAGGAACTAAAAATAGTTTTTTCATAATGTAAAAAATTAGTTGTTATCATTAGAAATAAAACCCAATGCTTGATTAAAAGTTATTTTTTTTGCGATTATTTCGTTTTGTTTATTAAATACGAAAATAGTCGGACTTGTTTTCATATTTAAAAACTCCAATATCTTTTGTCCCTCATTATAATCTAATGATGCCTTTTTTATTTGTGGGTTTTTGTATGGATTAGAAGTAATAAATTTATATTTTTTGGCTGCTGTTTCTCCAATAATAATATCTAAAACTTGAACGTTTGTATTAGTTATCTCTTTTAAATTTAAAAGATCACAATCCTTACAATCACTTTTTCTAAATCGTACAATTTTATATTCTGACTGAATATCGTAGAAATTTTGTTTAGAATCTAAGTTGTAATTTAATGAAAAATTAATTATTTTTTTTCCAATCAAGCTATTTTTTATAGCCTCATAATTATCTAATATTTTTTTTAATGATTTTTCTGAAACCCAAGTAGCTTTTCTTGTTACATAATATTTTTCAATAATATATGCATATATATTTTCTGCTATCATTAAATTGTTTTTTGCATATTTATTTAAAAAGGTAATCACTAAATATTTAAACATTTCGTCATTATTAACAGATAAGTTAATTATATAATCTATAGATTTTTCTATTTCATCAATAGTTTGTAATGTTAACTTATCTAGGTAAGTTGTAATGCTTGAATGAAAAAAAGGAGTTCTTATTAACCATTCATCATTAAAATTATAATGGTTAAAAAAATTAGCTTTGTAATAGTTAAATCTTTCTTTTTGCCCTTTTAAGCTTTCAGGAACTCTAATGGGGCGACTTGCTTTTAAAAATTTTGCACCCATATTATTGGGATTTTTACTCACTATTTCATTCAAATATTTGTCAATTTTCTTTTCTAATTCATTAATTTTTTCCTCTTTATTAGCGTCACTACTATTTTCTTTTAAAATGTTTTCTCTTTTAGATTTTAAGCCATTAATATGAGAGATGTATTTATAAAAAAGTTTATTAGATTTTGAGTTTTTAAATGAAATTGTTTCTTGCATCAAATTTTTGTCTAAATAGATGTCTAAATCCTCTCCATCAAATAAAAACTCAACAAAACTATTCTTTGGAGGAAAAACAATCATGTAAAGTCCTTTTTTTAAATCATTACTTTTAAAAAATCCAGTTTGGTTTTTATCAAATTTTACGTAGGTATTTTTTCCTTTATTACCAAGTAAGTATTGTTTTCCTCCTAAATAATATGCAATCATTATACTGTCATTACCTATATTATTAATTTTAAATTTGATTGTGTTTTGTGACAGTAGTGGTTTGTTAGAAATGATAAAAAAAAGGAATGTTAAAAAAAGGATGGCTATTCTTTTCATTTTTGATATTTTTATACCACTAAAGTAAACAAATCAAAAGAGATAATGAAAAAAGCATTGGTAATTTCTGGAGGTGGAAGTAAAGGGGCATTTGCAGGTGGAGTTGCACAATATCTAATGAAAAAAGAAAAAAAAGAGTACGATTTGTTTCTAGGTACTTCAACAGGTAGTTTAATGGTTTCTCATTTAGCTATGGGCATGTTAGATGAATTAAAAGACTTATATACAAACGTTAAACAAGAAACTATTTTTAGCAACAATCCCTTTAAAATAAAAAAAATAGCTGGCGAAAAAGTGGTTAGCATCAATCATCTAAATACATTTTGGAACTTTTTAAACGGAAGAAAAACATTTGGAGAAAGTAAAAATTTGCGGTCTCTAATAAAAAGGAACGTTACCAAAGAAATGTATAACAGTATAAAAGCTGCTAATAAAGAGGTGGTTGTAACTGTTTCTAACCTAACAGAAAATCAAATAGAATATAAATCTATAAACGATTGTACATATGATGATTTTTGTGATTGGATTTGGGGTTCTTGTAATTATGTACCCTTTATGAGTTTATTAGAAAAAAATTATTGCCAATATGCAGATGGTGGTTTTGGCTCTTTAATACCTATAAGAGAAGCCATTTTAAGAGGAGCAAAAGAAATTGATGCAATTATTTTAGAAACCGAGGTTACCCAATTTAATAGATTACCTGCCAAAAACCCTTTTTCTTTACTGTTTGATGTCTTTGATTTTATGTTAACACACGTAGAAAGGCACAATATTACTATTGGTAAGTTGGCTGCAGCCAATAAAGATGTAAAATTGAACTTATATTACACACCTACTGTTTTAACTACAAATTCTTTAGTTTTTGATAAGGATTTAATGCGCAAATGGTGGAAATCTGGATACAAATATGCAAAATCTAAAGACGAAGAAAGAATGAGCGAATTTAGACCTGATATTTTAACAGATAAAGAAATTGAAGAAGGTAAAGAGGATATAGAAAAATTAAATATTAATGATACTAATTAAATATAAACTGGTATTTACGAATTATAAAAAAAAGAAGCTGTCTGAAAAGAAAATTTAGCTGTCATTTCGACTTTATGGAGAAATCTTTTACTATTTAATCATCAATTATATAGATTTTTCGACTGCGCTCAAAATTACATCACTAAAGACTTTTTAGACATCCTCTTTAATTTTAAAAATTGAATTTTTTAATATCTGAATACATATTGTTACTAGCAGGTGTTGCTAATTTAGAATCGAAAATTTCTTCTGTTTCTACAAATGTTTTGTATTTTCCAGAAGTTTTTAAACCTGTATCTATATAATTTAAAGTTCTTTCTAAAAGTGGGTCAGAGGTTTCTCCTAAAACACCTAAGTCTCCAATGTTTTCTCCTAAATTAATTCCAGTAAAGTTGGTGCCAGGTGTAATTCCATTTGGATAATTTACGTCGTTCTTATTTTTAATTTCAAATACTAAAGGTTGTATAGCATAGGTATGTTTTGTATTTAGATTATCTCCAGATTTTAATAAATTATCAGAATCATAGAGCGTTATAGATCCTACTTGCTTACCAACAGTTGTGGTACCTAAAACGTTAACATCTATGTAAGCCTCTAAACCATTAATTACTAATTCTGATGCTGATGCAGTACTACCAGAAACAATAAAATAAACACGTTGTAAGTTTAAACTATTAATGGCTTCATCTACAACCACATTGTTATTCCCATCTGTTTTTACAATTTTAGAAGGAAAATTATTTATAAAATCTTCTGGAGACCAAGCATTGGTAACTTTACTATTCCATACTTCTTTTGTGTACAATTGTCCAGAAAACTGACCTGTAATCATTGCACCTAAATAACCAGCAGTTCTTGTAGAACCACCTCCATTATAACGCAAATCTATAATTAAGTCGTCTATATTTGCTGCTTTAAATTTATTAAACTCAGTATTTAATTGTTCATCAAAACTACTCGCAAACTGATTGTACATTAAATAACCAATTTTCTTAGAGTTATAGTCAATTACTTTAGAAACTGCAATAGGGTTTTCTTGTAACTCTGTTTTTGTTAAGTTGATAGAATTGCCATTATCAACTGGACTACCACCATTATAATCTGCCAAATTAATGGTAAAACTGGTATTGTTGCTTAATAATAAATCTCTAAAATTACCATCTGTTAATTGTGTACTATTTACGCCACTTATAATCATACCTCTTTCTACACCTTCTGTTGCTGCACTAGAATTTGGTATTACATAACGTACATAGGCATAAACATTGGTTGCACTGTTTGCATATCTTCGCAAACCAAATTGCATACCAGAACTTAAATTAATGCCTTGAAAAGAGTTTTCTAAGGCAATATAATCATCTACAATCCAAGAAAAACGATCTATAGTACCTGGTTGATTTAACAAACTATTAAATGTACTTTCAGGAGAATCATATCTTCTAAAAAAAGTATACAAATCTTCAAAATTAGCAAAACGATTGTCTGCTAACGTTGGCACATCTGCTTGCCATAAATAATACAGGTTTAAACCTTTCCAAATAAAATAATTTATTTCGTCTGCAGTTGTAACTGTAAATTCTTCTTCAGTATTAATATCTTCATTATCACAAGAAAATATTAAAAAAAGAATACTCACTAAAAGTGTGTTTATAAAATATTTTTTCATTTTAATTTGTATTTGGTAAATCTTGTTCAATAAACATGCCATTATCCCTTTCTCTTTGCATGTCTATAGAATGAAACAAGAATTCGTAATTATTGGGGTTACAAACTGTATTTGCGCCCGTATTTCCAGAAGTTACAAAGTCTAAAACGCTATCTAATATGGGTTCAGATCTTTCTCCTAAAATACCTAAATCTAATAAATCTTCGTTAGGGCATATAGAAATAGTGGGTGCAAAACCGTTTTCGTAAGTTTGGTCGTTTATATTATAAAAACTTAACACAATTGGTTGTAAAGCTACAGTGTGCGTTTCGTTTCTTAGCGCAAAATCATAATCTTCTGAATTGAAAAGAGTAATAGAACCTGTGTTATTACCGGCAGTATTTGTGCCGATAATATGTACATTTATATAGGGTTGTAAACTATTAATTAATAACTCTATAGCAGAAGATCCTGTAAAATTATTTCCATTTAAAATGATGTAAACATCTGTTAAATTTAAACTGTTAAAATCTGTCTGTGGATTTAGTTTTGCTGGAAATTTAGTTAACAAAGAGTCTGGTTGATTTGCCTCAAACCAAGGTTGTGCTTTCGAATTCCATTCTTCTTTTATAAAAACTTCATCTGTAAATTGCCCAGTTATCATGGTTGCTAGATTTGTAATATTTCTAGCAAAACTACCACCACCAATATTATATCTTAAATCTAGTACTAATTTATTTACAGCATTGTTTTTTAAATTTAAAAAAGTAGTATTTAGGTTGTTGATAGCAGCTTTAGAAAAATCATTATTATACATTACATAACCTATATTAAACGTACCAATGTTGAAGGTTTTTTCTAGAAATACCGAATCATAATCGTAATTTTCTTTTTCTAATGAAATTGTTTTTGTATTCGGTATTACATTAGTGCCATCAAAATTTACCATAGACAAATCAAAATTTGATGTACCATTAATTAATAAGTCAACAAAATTATCTCTTGTGAGTTGTACACCATCTACAGCATTAAAAAACTCCCCACGTGAAATGTTTTTAGTGCTTGCATTCGAATTGGGTAAAATTTGCAAAACATAGCCAATTACATTTTCTGTACTGCCAGGTTCTGCAATAATACCAAACTCTAAACCATTTGTGAAACTACTTCTTGGTAGGTCTACATTTAAGTTTGTATAATCTTCTACCAAGTTCGATTTTGCATCGGTAGGTATTAATAAGTTGTTGAATAAATCATTATAATCTTTAAATGTTCTTAAATAAGCATTCAATTCTTGGTCAGAGCTAAACCTTCTATCAGACAAATCTGCAATTTCATCTTGATGTAAGTAATAAGCATTTAAACCTTTCCAAACAAAATCATGCACCACTAAATCTTCTGGCAATTGATATTCTTTAGAACATTGCGCAAAAAATAAAGAAAGTAAGAATATATAAATTAATTTGAATTTGTTTTTCATCAATAATAGATAAGGTTTATACTATAAATCTAACGCAAGATAAATAGAAAAAGTATTATTTTTAAATTCTATTGTAACAAAATAAATTCTTGTTCGTCGTAATTATGTAGACCCATTAAAAAGGAGGTAACACAAAATAGGTTTACAAAACAATCAACCAAACAAAAAATGAAACAGTCAGACTTTTTAAAAGTTGTTTTACCGTTTAAAGATAAAGTTTTTAGGTTAGCTAAAAGACTTTTAGTTTCTACAGAAGAAGCTGAAGATGCAACCCAAGAGTTATTTTTTAAATTGTGGAAAAGCAAAGAAAAAATAGCTGATTATAAAAATGTAGAAGCATTTGCAATGA
>NZ_CBFHJT010000087.1:257-9860 GCF_965656025.1 Polaribacter sp. | reverse complement strand
AAGATTACTTAAATTTTACAGAGTTAGGTCAACCCTTGGTGGATGCAGCATTTTTAGCTGAAGCTTTAATAAGAGCGCCAAATCAACTTTGGGCAAATTTAGATAAAGTAACACAACAACGTGTTCTTAAAGAGTTCAAAAAAACAAGAACAATAGCTCCTTTTTATATGAATTGGTTATTATTCAGTGGAATGATTGAAGCTGCTTTGTTAAAATTTGAAGGTGAAGCAGATATTATGCGAATTGAATATTGTTTGATGAAACACGACGAATGGTATTTAGGAGATGGAATGTATGGAGATGGACCAGATTTTCATTGGGATTATTACAATAGTTTTGTAATTCAGCCAATGATTTTAGATATACTTAATGTGCTGAAAGAAAAAGAAGAAGTGCTAAAAAATCATCCACACAAAGATAAATTTATTACCAACGCAAATATATTTTTCGAGAGAGCACAACGTTATGCTGCAATTCAAGAACGTTTAATATCACCAACAGGAACCTATCCAGCCATAGGACGTTCGTTAGCGTATAGGTTTGGAGTTTTTCAAGCATTATCACAAATTGCATTATTTCAAAAATTACCTAAAAATGTTAAACCAGCCCAAGTTAGGGAAGCATTATTTACGGTCATTAAAAATCAATTGTCTGCACCAGGAACATTTAACGAAAAAGGATGGTTAAATATTGGTTTTTACGGACATCAAAGATCAATAGCAGAAAGATATATCACTACTGGTAGTTTGTATCTGTGTAGTACTGCTTATTTAGTATTAGGCTTGCCAAAAGATGCACCATTTTGGTCTGATTCTTATGAAGATTGGACTCAGAAAAAAATATGGTCTGGTAAAGAAGCGATCATAGATCATGCTTATTATCCAAAGAAAAATTAATAAATATGATGTGTTTGACAAATATTGGAATTCTTAGAAACTTTTGCATTTTGTTTCTAAGCATTCCGTTTTCATTTTCTCAAACCAAGTCAGAGAGTCTCGTTGGTATGGGATGGAGTGGAAATTCTATCAATACAGTAATTTTCCGAAACAATGCTTTAACATCTTTTGATGATTATCAGTTTACTGCCTATTATAACCAAGATGGATATATGGTCTTAGCAAAACGAATGTTAGATTCTGATGTATGGGAAAATCATATTACCAAATACAAAGGAAATGTAAAAGATGCTCATAATAGTATTAGTATTGTAATTGATAATCAAGGATTTTTACATGTAAGTTGGGATCAGCACAATACTCAGTTACGATATGCTACAAGTAAAGAACCCATGGGTTTAGAATTAACTGATGAATTAGAAATGACTGGATTGCAAGAATCCAAAGTTACCTACCCCGAATTTCACAATCTTCCTAACGGAAACCTTTTATTTATGTATCGTTCTGGAGAATCTGGAAGAGGAAATACTATTTTGAACGAATATAATATTGAAACTAAGAAATGGCAGCAGATTCAAAGTGATTTTATTAGTGGAGAAAATCTAAGAAGTGCATATTGGCAAACCACAATAGATACAAAAGGAAATGTTCATATATCTTGGGTATGGAGAGAAACATGGGATGTTGCCAGCAATCATGATTTATGCTATGCTATTTCAAAAGATGGTGGTTTGACTTGGGAAAAATCAACTGGTGAAAAATATCAATTGCCCATTACCCATAAAAATGCGGAAGTGATTTATCATATTCCTCAACATAGCAATTTAATCAACCAAACATCCATGGTTGTTGATTCAAATAATGTTCCTTATGTTGCTTCCTATTGGAGTAGTGAAAAAGGAGAAGCACCACAATACAAGGTGGTACACAAAAGAGATAATAAGTGGCAGTTGATCGATACTAAATTTCATAATTCAACTTTTAGTTTATCGGGCGGTGGTACAAAAAAAATACCGTTTTCAAGACCAAAAATTTTAGTAAATAATGGCAAACTATTCTTATTGTTTCGAGATGAAGAAAGAGGCAATAAAATAACTTTGGCCAACACTGAGTTGAGTGAAATCAACTGGAGATTAAATGATATTTCAAACAAAGATGTAGGTCAATGGGAGCCAAACTATGATTTGTATCAGTGGCAAAACAATAATGAACTGCATATTTTTTCTCAGCGCGTTCTTCAGGAAGATCAAGAAGGAATAACAGATATTCAATCACAACCAATTAGTATTATAGAATTAAAAAACTTTCAAAATGAATAGATGTAAAATTATATTAAGTACCATTTTATTAGTTAGTGTTTTCTCATGCCAGCAGAAAACCAAAAATGGCTCCGATAAAGAAACTGATCATAGTTTGCTAGAAAAAGTAGATAGTACTTTACAAATCACAGCAAAGCAATATTCATATTTAAGTGAACAAGTAAAACTTGGCGAATATCCAAGAACTTTTGAAAATGACACTTTAGTTACTAGTAATTCTGGTTGGTGGTGTAGTGGTTTTTACCCTGGTACGTTACTTTATTTAGATGAAGTATTGGGTGCACCTAAATTAAAAAAAGAAGCAATTTCATTTTTAGATGACCTTAAAAGAGAACAAACTAACACAGATACCCATGATTTAGGCTTCATGATGTATTGTAGCTTTGGAAATGCAAATCGATTAGAAGCAAACAAAGACTATCAAACTATTTTAATGAACAGTGCAAAATCTTTATCAACGCGTTACCATGATAAGGTTAAAGCAATTAGATCATGGAATAGTGAACCATGGAATGATGCTGGAGAAGGTGATTTGGTTGTAATTATTGATAATATGATGAACCTTGAGTTGCTTTTTTGGGCTACGGAACATAGTAATGATAGCACGTATTATGACATTGCAATCAATCATGCAGAAACCACATTGAAAAATCATTTTAGAGATGATAACAGTTCTTATCATCAACTTATCTATGACGAGGAAACAGGGAATGTTAAAGCAAAAATCACAAGGCAAGGTTTTGCTGACGCTTCAGCCTGGGCTCGTGGTCAAGCTTGGGGATTATATGGTTACACAGTAATGTATAGAGTAACAAAAGATAAAAAATACTTGAATCAAGCAAAGCATATTGCAGATTTTATTTTGACTCACCCTAATCTTCCTGAAGATAAAATTCCGTATTGGGATTTTAATGCACCTAACATTCCAAATGCCTATAGGGATTCTTCGGCTGCTGCAATAATAGCATCGGCACTTATAGAATTAAGTGGTTATGTGGAGGATGAAAAGGCTGAGGTTTATAAAGGAAATGCCAAGAGTATGTTAGAAAGTCTATTATCACCAGAATACTTTGCAGATTATAAAGAAAATGGTGGTTTTCTTTTAAAGCACGGCGTTGGTCATAAGCCTGCAAATAGCGAGGTAGATGTGCCTTTATCTTATGGTGATTATTACTTGGTAGAAGCAATGTTACGTTATAAAAAACTTAAAGAATCCATCAATTAAACAAACATGTTATGTATTGTTTTTTGTCATCAGGACAAGATTTTTTTATTTCTAAGTATTCGAAGAGTTAAACAAGTTATTTTGCATTTTGGTTTTATTTCAATGTATGCAAAAGCCACACAATGTGTATATATTATTTAGAGAATAATTATAATTAAGGTTATTCCATTCAACTTTTAAAATTAAAATAATGAAACATTTTCTATGGATATTTTTAATATTGTGTTTAAGTTTCAACTTGGTTACAGCTCAAGACAATCTCATAATTAACACTGAAGGTAGAGAAACTGTGTCCTTAAACGGAACTTGGTTTTATATTATTGATCCATACGAAACAGGGTTTTATGACTATCGATTTAAAGAAAGACCTGAGACTGATCCAGGTGCATATTGGAACAAACTTGAATCTACAAAAAAATCGGATTGGACAGAACACGAATTTAAAAGTCCTAATACAATAAATGTTCCAGGAGATTGGAACTCTCAAGATCCAAAATTCTTATTCTATGAAGGTACTGTTTGGTACCAACGAAATTTTGATAAGCCAAAAGCAATTAACAATAAAGATTTATATCTTTATTTTGGTGCTGTAAATTACGAAGCACATGTGTATTTAAATGGAAAAAAGTTGGGAATGCACAAAGGTGGATTCACAGCTTTTAATTTCAAAATTTCGGAAAACCTATTAAAGGAAAAGGATAATAATTTAGTAGTTCATGTAAATAACAACCGCTATCCAAATGAGGTGCCTACGGTTAATACAGATTGGTGGAATTATGGAGGTATTACAAGAGATGTAAAATTGGTGATTACACCAAAACAATACATTCAGCAGTATCATATTCAGTTGGCTCAAAATCAGGATATATTAAAATCTATAAAGAAAAAACGTTTTCAAGTAGAAGGCTGGATTAAATTAAATAAACCATTATCATCTGGCGAAGTTTCAATTACTATTCCTGAACTGAAGTTGACTAAGAAATTTCAAGCAAGTGGAGATTCTATAAAAGTAAATTTTGAAGCTAAAAAATTAAAGTTATGGTCTACAGAAAATCCCAAGCTTTATGATGTCGTTTTCAATTTCAACAATAATTCTATAGCTGATAAAATAGGATTTAGGAAAATAGAAGTTGATGGCGAAAAAATTCTATTGAATGGCCGACAAATATTTCTCAGAGGAATTAGTATACACGAGGAAATTTCTGAAGAGCAAAGACGCGCAAATAGTAAAAAAGATGCTGAAAGATTATTCGGAAAAGTTCAAGAATTAAATGCCAATATGGCTCGATTAGCACATTATCCACACAACGAATACATGCCTAAATTGGCAGATTCTTTAGGCATACTATTGTGGACAGAAATACCTGTGTATTGGACTATTGATTTTGATAATCCTGAGGTGTATAAAAAGTCGGAAATTCAATTAAAAGAAATGATTACACGAGATAGAAATAGAGCTTCTGTTATTATTTGGAGCGTAGGAAATGAAACACCTGTAAGTAAATCTCGAACAAATTTTATGACAAATCTTGTAAAAAAAACCAAGCAATTAGACGATACCAGGTTAGTGGCAGCAGCACTTGAAGTACATTATAATAATGGCTTCAATTTTGTTGACGATCCTTTAGGTGCATATACTGATATTATTGCACTAAATGAATATTTAGGCTGGTACATTGGTACACCAGAAGCTTGTAAAACAGCAGAATGGAAGCTGAAGTATAATAAGCCATTTTTTATTAGTGAGACAGGTGCAGGAGCAAAAAGTGGATATCATGACGTCAAAGAAGCGCGCTTTAGTGAAGAGTATCAACAGTGGTATTATGAAGAACAAATAAAAATGTTCAAAAATCAGTTCCCTAAGAGCTTTAGTGGATTATCACCATGGATTTTAACCGATTTTCGTTCACCAAAAAGACATAATCAAACGTATCAAAGAAATTGGAATCGTAAAGGATTGATTGGTGATCAAGGAAATAAAAAGTTAGCCTTTTTTACATTACAAAATTATTATAAAGAATTGGAAGCTAAAGAAAATCAAAAAAATAAATAGTATCGCATTAGTTGTTTGTAGAAATATCATTTTATGCAAAAAAATAAAATTAAAAAGATAAAAAAAGAGCCTTTCACATTTCTCTTAGCTTTTTTGATGACAATTTGTAGTTTCGGACAAATCGTAAATTCAAAAATTATAGATAATGGTGGAAGTGGCCCATACAAAGCAGTAGGAGTAACTGAAAAAACCTTACCTGATTTTGTAGTATATCGTCCTTTAGATATCAAATTGGTAACAAAAACAGATGGGAAATTGCCTATAATAGTTTGGGCCAATGGTGGCTGTATGGATTCTTCTATTCATCATGAAAGACTATTAACAGAAGTTGCTTCTCATGGCTATATTATTATTGCTATTGGTAAATTACAAAGGACACTTGAGGAAAGACAACATAAAAATACACCAAACAAAAAACTTCAAGTTGCAGTAGATTGGATTACAGCACAAGTAACTCAAAAAGAAAGTGATTATTATCAATTGGTAGCTATAGATAAAATAGCAGCATGTGGTATGTCTTGTGGTGGTGCTCAAGTTATGGCAGTTGCAGATGATAAACGAATCAAAAAGTATATGATGTTTAATTCTGGTATGGGAGATATGACTATGGCAGGTGCTAGTAAAGCATCTTTAAAAGCATTGCATGGTGAAATAATTTACATTTTAGGAGGGGAAACAGATGTCGCTTATAATAATGCACTTTTAGATTTTGAAAGAATCAATAATGTTTCTGTGGTTTTCGCAAGTTTAGAAAATGTAGGACATGGAGGTACTTTTAAGGAAGAGTTTGGTGGCTCATTTGCTCGTTTAACTTTAGATTGGTTGGATTGGCAATTCAAATCAAAAGATAATTCGAACATCTTTTTAAAGCAAGATTTATCAAATTACAAAGGTTGGACTTTGAAAAATAAAACGAACTAATTCAATAAAATATTATGAAAACATTTATAGTAAACAACGTAATCTTGATATTCCTATTTTTTTCTTTGGTTTCATGTAAAAACCATAATTCAAATGTAGAATTAGAAAATCAATCTAAAAAGAATGAAATTTCTTTAAAAACGGATTATAAAACGATTACAGTTACTAAAGACATACCTTACCGAAAAGGAGATAGCGATTCTTGGAAACTTGATTTAGCCATGCCAGAGAATTTTGGTAGCGAGTTACGTCCAGCATTAGTAATAATTCATGGTGGTGGTTGGCGTTTTGGTTCAAAATCGGTAGATGTGTATCAAAAAATGATGGTCGCATATGCTCAAAAGGGTTATGTAACTATTAATGTTGAGTATAGATTAACAGGAGAAGCAGAATTTCCAGCTTGTATAGAAGATGTAAAATGTGCTGTAAGATGGCTTCGTGCTCATGCTAAAGAATTAAATGTTGACCCAAATCGTATTGGAAGTTATGGGCATTCTGCTGGAGCACATTTGTCTATGATGCTTGCAATGACCGATAAATCTGATAGTTTAGAAGGCGATGGTGGCTGGGACAATTACTCAAGTAAGGTAACAGTTGCTGGTGCTGGTTCACCTCCAACAGAATTGGGTAGAGATGTGCCTATGGCAAAAAAAGAATGGTGGCCAATAGGTTATGTTGCTGCCAATCATCCACCTATGTTTTTAATTCAAGGTACAGAAGATGCTGTTGTTTTACCAGAAAGAACTAGAGATTTTGTAGAAAAGATGAAAGCTGCAGGTAACACCAATTTAAAATATCTTGAAATGAAAGGGAATCATGGAATAGCTTACAATGGGCAGCTAGAAATTACGGATCCTGCTTTAGAAAATTTCTTTGATAAATACTTAATGAAATAAAATTAGAAGAAATTATAATAACATACAATTATGAAAAATATATACCTATTCACTTTAGTATTTTTATCGCTATTCTATAGTGGATGTTCAGTAGCGCAACCAAGTTGGAAACCAGATGATTCAAAAGGTTTTTTAGCTCATGATCCTGTAATGATTAAGCAAGGTGATGTGTTTTATTTATTTACAACTGGTGGAGGAGTTGCCAAAAGTACAGATTTAGAAAATTGGGAGAGAATAAAACCAGTTCCAAGTGACTTAAAATGGGTTACAAAAGATATCATTCCTGGATATAGAGGACGTGGATACTGGGCTCCTGATATTCAATATTTAGATGGTACATATTACTTATATTATTCACCTTCTGCTTTTGCTAAAAACACCTCTGCAATTGGTGTAATGACAAATAAAACCTTAGATCAAAAAAGCCCAGATTATAAATGGGTAGATCATGGAATGATTCTCAAATCGATACCAGGTCGTGACTTCTGGAATGCCATTGATGCCAATGTTTATTTTGAAAAAAAATGGGGAGGTAAAGTAACAGGTTGGTTATCTTTTGGTTCTTTTTGGGGTGGTCTTAAATTAGTAAAGTTAGATTCTACAATGAAAGCGTTGGCAGAACCACAAGAATGGTACACCATTGCTAAACAAGAAAGAACTTTTGGTATGCCAGATACAGATCCAGGAGATGGTACCATAGAAGCACCATTCATTTATAAAAGACATCAATATTATTACCTGTTCGTATCAACAGGTTATTGTTGTAGAGGATTAGACAGTACTTATAAAACAGTAGTGGGTCGTTCTAGGGATATAAGAGGCCCTTATTTTGATAAGGAAGGAAAACCTTTGTATGCTGGTGGAGGTACTTTTGTTGCTGGCGAAACAGATGAGTATGCTGGTATTGGGCATTCTGCTGTTTATGATTTTGATGGAAAAACCTATTTTGTTGCGCACGCTTATGACAAAGAAGATAAAGGACGCTCAAAATTACTAGTTAAGGAAATTGAATGGGATAGAGCTGAATGGCCAACAGTTAAATTTTAATTTAAAATGATGAAAAAATCCAATCTTGCTTTCATATTATTGGTATCCATTTTTTTTGGATGTCAAAACGCTAAGCATCAAAAATCAGAAACACCTCAAAGTTTTAAAAAAGATGTTGATTTAAAAAATCTTAATATCAATAAAGAAAAAATTGCAGAGATTGATGCTTTGTTACAATCTTATGTTACTAATAAGAAGGTAAATTGTGTTACAGCTTTTTTAGCTAAAGGCGGAAATATTATTTATAACAAATCATTTGGATTTAAGGATATTGAAAATAATATTCCAGCTAGTGTGGATGATTATTATGTGTTATTTTCTCAGACAAAAGCAATTACTACAGTCG
Organism: Polaribacter sp.; assembly: GCF_965656025.1. Taxonomy (GTDB): domain Bacteria; phylum Bacteroidota; class Bacteroidia; order Flavobacteriales; family Flavobacteriaceae; genus Polaribacter. The sequence continues at coordinate 1,157 of NZ_CBFHJT010000087.1, read as the reverse complement.
CATTTATGACTTTAGTAGAAAAAGGATTAGTAGCCATAGACGATCCTGTATCCAAATATTTTCCTCAAATTCCAAATCAGGTGGTAACAAAAGTAAATGAGGATGGAACCTACGAAACTCGACCTGTAAAATCTCCAATGACTTTCGCTCATTTAATGTCGCACTCATCAGGGTTAAATGCTGGATTGGTAAAAGAAATTCGAGCAAAAGAAAAAAGAAAAAGTACAGAATTAAGTGAGTTTGGAAAAGTTGAAACTGATTCAATTCCTAATGGTCAAAGAAGTTTTGGTGGAAATCCAAAATCTGAATATTTAGAACAAGAAATGATGGATTTGGTAAAATACCCACTTGGTTTTGATCCTGGTTCAGAATGGAACTATCACATCAGCACTAATATGTTAGCTTATTTAATTGAACGTATTTCTGGGAAATCATTACAGGAATATGTAAACGAAAATGTATTAAATCCTTTAGGGATGAATGATACAGACTGGTTTTTTACACCAGAAAAACTATCCAAATTTGTAAAACCATACAATTATGTTGATGGTAAATTAGAACCTGGATCAATGATGTATGCGAAAGGAGCTGTAAGTGAAAAACAAACTTATGCAGAAGGTGCTATTGGTTTAAACGGACCAATTAAAGATTATGCCAAGTTTTGTCAAATGCTTTTAAATAAAGGAGAATTCAATGGTAACCGTATTTTAAAAGCAGAAACTATTGAACAAATGACAACCATCAATAGGCTTCCAAAAGTAAATTCAGGAGGTGAAAACTTTCATTTTGGATTAGGATTTCAATTAGCCAATGAAAAAAATAAACATATTGATGCTGTTTCAAACTCAGCATTTTGGTGGGGTGGTTTAATGGGTACAGAATACATTATCGATCCAGAAA
>NZ_CBFHJT010000087.1:0-247 GCF_965656025.1 Polaribacter sp. | reverse complement strand
ATGTTTCAGCGAGAATCCTTGTATAAACCTTATTTAGAAAAAGTATATGGTGTAGTTGGTGCCACTAAAGCAGATTAAAAAATGAAATTAAGAAACATAAATATCATATATCTATTCTTAGCTTTTCTAGCTTGTAATTCTGAACAAAAAGAAATTAAAAAAACTAAGAGTGACACAAAAGGATATGCAATACAACCTGTAGATATTCAAAATGTTAAAGTCACGGATAAATTTTGGTTACCAATTA
>NZ_CBFHJT010000086.1:8553-10306 GCF_965656025.1 Polaribacter sp. | reverse complement strand
TAGCAAGTCTCCCTGGAGGATTAGCGTATGTAAACGTTTTGGCTTCAATGCTTTTTGGAGCAATCTCTGGTTCTGCAGTAGCAGCAGCCTCTGCAATTGGTTCTATTATGACAGATAGAATGGAAGAAGAAGGATATCCAAGACAATTAAGTGCTTCCGTAAACATTACATCATCAACTACAGGATTATTAATTCCCCCAAGTAATATTTTAATTGTTTATGCATTAGCAAGTGGTGGAACTGCATCAGTAGCAGCCTTATTTATTGCGGGTTATTTACCTGGAATTTTATTAGGTTTTGCTATTATGGGTTATATCGCTTTTATTGCAATTAGTAGACGCTATGCAAAAGGAGAACGCTCAACACTTAAAGAAATATGGACTTATTTTAGAAAAGCATTTTTTAGCTTATTACTATTGGTTGTTGTTGTAGGTGGTATTGTAGCTGGAGTTTTTACGGCAACAGAAGCTTCTGTAATTGCAGTTTTATATGCAGCAGTTTTATCACTAGTTTATGGTGATATTAAGGTAAAAGATTTCCCGAAAATATTATTATCGAGTGGAAAAACTACGTCAGTAGTAATGTTTTTAATTTGTACATCTATGGCAATGTCTTGGTTGTTCTCTTTTGAAGGAATTCCAGAAATGATAAGTTCATTTTTATTAGAATCTTTAAATAACAAATTTGCCATCTTTTTAGCAATTAACATCATTTTATTAATTGTTGGAACGTTTATGGATATGACACCAGCAGTGTTAATATTTACACCAATATTTTTACCAGTAGTAACTACATTAGGTATGCATCCTGTTCATTTTGGAATTGTAATTGTATTGAATTTATGTATCGGAATTTGTACGCCTCCTGTAGGAACTTTGCTCTTTGTAGGTAGTGGTGTCGCCAATGTATCAGTAACAAAAGTAATCAAGTCTTTAGTGCCTTTTTTACTAATTATGATAGCGGTATTAATGCTAATTAGTTTTATACCAGAAATCTCAATGTTTTTACCAAATTTATTCGAATTATAATATTAAAGTAATGCAAGAAATAATAGAAAATAAGAAAATTTTAAATAGAGAAAATCTTAATTTAACGCAAACGCCACCAATAAAAGTAATACAGTTTGGCGAAGGAAATTTTTTAAGAGCTTTTGTTGAATATGCTTTTCAAAAATTAAATAAAGAAGCAGATTTTAATGCAGGTATTGCTGTTGTGCAACCTATTGATAGAGGTATGGTAAACATGCTAAACGATCAAGATGGGTTGTATACGTTGTTTTTAAAAGGTGTTCAAAAAGGTGAAAAAATTCAGCATAAAGAATTAATTACAAACATTGTTAAAGGTGTAAATCCTTATGTAGATTTTAATAATTATATTGATTTAGCAAAAGAAGAAGAACTTCAGTTTATCATTTCAAACACTACAGAAGCAGGTATTGCTTATGTAGAAAGTGATACAAAAGAAATGCAACCACCAAGTTCATTTCCCGCAAAATTAACAGTATTACTGAACGAAAGATTCAAGCATTTTAATGGGGCTTCAGACAAAGGATTAACGATTATTCCTTGCGAATTAATCAATCATAATTCTGAGCAACTAAAAGAAATTATTCTAAAATATGCTAATGATTGGAGTTTAGGAAACGATTTCATCAACTGGATTAACAACGATTGTTCATTCCATAGTACATTAGTAGATAGAATTGTACCAGGTTATCCAAAAGACGAAATAGAAGATTATAACGCACAATTAG
>NZ_CBFHJT010000086.1:7891-8543 GCF_965656025.1 Polaribacter sp. | reverse complement strand
CTTTGGGTTATTGAAGGTGGTGAAGATTTAAAGAAAAAATTACCTTTCCATAAAACCGATTTAGATGTTAAGATTGTAGAAGATATGCAACCTTATCGTACAAGAAAAGTACGTATTTTGAATGGTGCACATACGTCTATGGTTCCTTTTTCTTTATTATATGGTAATGAAACCGTAAAGGAAACAGTAGATAATAAGTTTACAGGAGCATTTGTTAACAAAGCAATTTTTGATGAAATTAATGACGTGCTTCCTATGGATAAAAGCGAGTTAGATAGCTTTGCAGAAGATATTTTAGACCGTTTTAGAAATCCATTTATCAAGCACAAATTAGCAGATATTGCTTTAAATTCTATTTCAAAATTTAAGGTTCGTGTGTTACCGAGTTTGTTAGAATACGAAGCAAAAAACGGTAAATTACCAACAAACTTAACCTTTGCTTTTGCGTGTTTAATTCGTTTTTACAAAGGAACCTGGAATGGAAAAGCTACACCCATAAAAGACAGTCAAGATATCGTAGATACATTTACTGCTATTTGGGCACAAAATGATGTGGAATTAGTAGCTAAATCAGTATTATCAAATACCTCTTTTTGGGATGAAGATTTAACAAAAGTAAATCATTTAACTGATGCCATTGCTTTAGCATTAG
>NZ_CBFHJT010000086.1:0-7881 GCF_965656025.1 Polaribacter sp. | reverse complement strand
TAGGTGAAATTGATAACAACGGAATTGAACAAGGTTTAGCTAATTTTAGCAATAAATATTAAGTAAGAAATACGCATTATATCATGCAAAAAAAATTAATAAAAGTAAATCCATCAGATAATGTAGCAGTTGCTTTAGTCAATCTAAAAGCAGGTGAAGTTATTTCTTTTGAAAATCAAGATATCAAAGTCATTTCAGATGTAAAAGCAAAGCATAAAATTGCTTTAGAAACCTTTGAAAATGAAGGTGAAATTTTTATGTACGGCGTTTTAGTAGGTAAAGCAAGTTCTAAAATTGAAAAAGGAGGTGTTTTAACTACAGAAAATGTGAAACATCAAAGTGCAAAAGTTTCTCAAAAAACAGGAACTATAGGTTGGACAGCACCTAATGTTGATAAATGGAAAGACAAAACCTTTATGGGCTACCATAGAGAAGATGGACAAGTTGGTACAGCTAATGTTTGGTTGTTTTTTCCTTTGGTTTTTTGTGAAAATAAAAATATAGAAAAACTAAGAGATGTTTTTGAAAAGGAATTGTTAACTGTAAAGTCTAATTCACATCAAATGTTATTGCGTTCTCTAGTAAAGGGTGAAGAAGATACAGATAATGCAGAAAAGGAAGTTACAAAAGTATTTGAAAATATTGATGTAAAATTCATCACACACCCAGGTGGTTGTGGTGGTATTAGACAAGATTCTGAAAGTTTAGCAAGATTATTAGCAGGTTATGTAAAAAACCCAAATGTTGCAGGAGCAACAGTATTAAGTTTGGGTTGTCAAAACCTACAAATGGATATATTTAATACAGCTTTAGACGCTATTAGTCCAGATAATAAAAAACCTGTGTTGATGTATGAACAACAACAAATGGGTACTGTAGATGAAATGCTTACAGCTATTATAAAAAATTCGTACGAGGCTATTAAAAAAGCCAACGAAATTGAAAGAAAACCAGCACCTTTATCTAAACTGAAAGTAGGTTTAGAATGTGGTGGTTCTGATGGTTTTTCTGGAATTTCTGCAAACCCAAGTTTAGGATACACTTCAGATATGCTAGTTGCTTTAGGAGGAACTGCCATTTTATCTGAATTTCCTGAATTGTGTGGTGTAGAACAAGAATTGGTAAATAGATGTGTAGAAGAAGAAAAAGCAAACAAGTTTTTAAACTTAATGCAAGCTTTTGAAAAATCAGTTGTAGATGCTGGTTCAGGTTTTGATATGAATCCCTCTCCAGGAAATATCAAAGACGGTTTAATTACAGATGCAATGAAATCAGCAGGAGCAGCAAAAAAAGGAGGAACATCACCAGTAGTAGATGTTTTAGATTATGGAGAGTATATTACAAAACCAGGTTTAAACTTATTATGTACACCAGGTAACGATGTAGAAAGCACCACAGGAATGGTAGGTTCTGGAGCAAATATTGTTTTGTTTACAACTGGTTTGGGTACTCCAACTGGCAACCCAATTACACCAGTGATAAAAGTGTCTTCAAATTCTGATTTAGCCAATAGAATGAGTGATATTATAGATATAGACACAGGTGATGTGATTAAAGGAGAAAAAACGATAGCAGAAATGGCAGAAACCATTCTAGAATATATTATTGATGTGGCAAGTGGTAAAACAACCTCTAAAGCAGGTTTGTTAAATCAAGACGATTTTATTCCTTGGAAGAGAGGAGTTTCACTTTAATTTTTTTAAAAATCTTCTCTTAAGAAATAGCTTTTTTAAGAGAAGATTTACGGATAATTAACTCTGGCTGCAAGACTATTTGTTGCGGTTTCTTTTTACTTGCTTTAGCCTCTACTTCATCTAAAAATACCAAAGCAGCTTTTCTACCCATTTCAAGCGGAGATTGATCTACAGATGTTATAGACAACTCCATAAAACGTGTAAAAGGTTCGTTACTAAAACCTATTACACTTATATCTTCGGGTATTTTTAGTCCCTGAGATTTAATTTCTTGAATGGCACCAAGAGCAGAAAAATCACTCGAAGAAAAAATTGCATCTGGAGGATTTGGTAAGTTTAACAACTTTTTAGTTGACTCCCTTCCAGCTAAAACTTTACTATGAGTTTCAATAACTAAACTTTCATCAAACTCTAAACCATTATCTATAATTGCTTGTTTATAGCCTAAATACCTGTTTTTAAAAATTTCTAATCTTTTATCATTAGAAAAATGTGCAATTCGTTTACAACCTTGTTCTATTAAATGTTTAGTTGCGTAGTATGCCCCATTAAAGTCATCAATAGTAACAGAACTAACATTTCGAATCTCTTTTTTTCTATCAAAAAATATGAGAGGTACATTTTTTTTAGAAATACTTTCAAAAATTTTATTTTTAGTCTTTCTATTAGTAATAGACATTAAAATCCCATCAACTTGAGCACTTAATAGAGTATTAATATTACCTGTTTCTTGATTTTCTTGATCGTGAGTTTGACAAATAATTACATGATATCCTTTTGGGTACAATTCTTCTTCAATGCCTCTAATTACAGAAGCAAAAAAGTTACTATCTATACGTGGCACAATCACTCCAACATTATAACTTTTACCACTTTTCAGTGCTTTTGCAAGGGTATTCTGCTCATAGTTCATCTCTATAGCAGTTTTTTGTATTAGCTTTCTAGTTTTTTCACTAATTTTAGGATTATTGTTTAATGCTCTAGAAACCGTTGCTGCAGTTAAGTTTAACTTTTCAGCAATATCGTAAATTGTGGTTTTTTTTACCATAACGCTAATTAATGATTTTTTTTTTAAAAAAAATATTTTTATTCGATATATTTTGTAAATTCAAAGTTTATTTATAATATTGTGCAATCGATTACATTGATAATTCAAATTAACTTAAGACAATTGATGAAAAACATATTTAAATATCCGTTTTATATCTTATTATTAATACTTTCTTCTTGTTCGGATAATATAGAAGAGATAGATGATACTATTGTTAGTGCAATCATGATAATTGGAGAAGATATCGAAGATGGTGGTACATCTCAAATGAGAGCAGAAGTATTTCCAAATACTGCAGAAAACAAGTCAATTGTTTGGAGTGTTTCTGATGAAACTATTGCAACAATTTCTAAAAGTGGATTATTAAGAGCCGTGGCTAATGGTACTGTTACAGTAACTGCAGAAGCACAAGATAATTCTGGAGTTAGTGGTACAAAAGATGTTGTAATTTCAGGCGTCTCAGTTCCTGATGTTTTAGTAGAAAGTATTATAGTCTCTGGAGCTAATATTACAAATGGTCAACCTCAAACATTTACAGCTGAAGTTTTACCAGCAAATGCAACTAATAAAGAAATAAGTTGGTCTGTTTCAGACAGCACAATAGCAACTATAAACTCAGAGGGATTATTAACACCTTTAGATAATGGAACTTTAAAGGTGATTGCAACATCTGAAGATCCAAATGCAGTATTTGGCGAATTAGAAGTTACTATTTCAGGTTTTTCTACTGTTCCAGGGGTTACTACTGCTGCTGAATTATTAACAGCAATTCAAAATGCTGTAGCTGGGGATGTTATTTATGTAAAAGAAGGTACTTTTGCTTTTAGTTCTACTATAAACATTTCTCAAAGCGGAACATCATCAAATCTTATCTCTATGTTACAACATCCAAATAACACCCAAAGACCTACACTTGATTTTTCTGCAATGTCAGAAAACAGTTCAAATAGAGGTATTGAATTATCGGGTAATTTTTGGCACATTAAAGGGATTAAAGTTTTTAATGCAGGAGATAATGGTATGTTAATAACAGGTAATGATAATCTTATTGAGTTTTGTGAATTTAGTGAAAACTCAGATACAGGTTTACAAATAGGTAATGGTGGTGCAAATAATACAGTTTTAAATTGTGATTCATTCTTTAACGCAGATTCTACTTTAGAAAATGCTGATGGTTTTGCAAGTAAGTTAGATGCAGGAACAGGAAATAAATTTATAGGCTGTAGAGCATGGCAAAATTTAGATGATGGTTGGGATGGCTATTTAAGAGGAGCTGACAATATTACAACTACTTATGAAAATTGTTGGGCTATTAAAAATGGGTATTTAAAAGATGGATCTACAGGAGCAGGAGATGGAAATGGCTTTAAGACTGGTGGAAGTGATAGTAAAAATTTAAAGCACAATGCTATTCTTAAAAACTGTATAGCCGTTGGTAATGTTTTTGATGGTTTTGATCATAATAGCAATAGAGGAAATATTGAAATATATAATTCTGGAGCTTATGATAATGGTAGGAATATTAGTTTTAGTACATCAAATATTGCTAATTCTTTAGTGATTAAGAATACTGTAAGTATTGCTGGCGGAAGCAATGATAGTTTTAACGCAACAACTATTGATATTACAAATAATGCATGGCAAAATGGGTTAACAGCAGATGCTAGTGATTATGTAAGTTTGAATACAGATTTACTTTTAGCGGCTAGAAAAGCAGATGGTAGTTTGCCAGATGTTGATTTTATGAAACTAGTTTCTGGAAGTGACCTTATAGATGCAGGTGTAGATGTTGGATTGTCATTTAACGGAACTGCTCCAGATATAGGGCCTTTTGAAAAATAATTATATATTGCCATTCAAAATTTCATTTTAACAAAAAAAGCATATTAAAAATAGCGTTATGTTAAAAAAAACTTGTACGTATATAAAAATTAATTATCTTTGTGTAATCGATTACAATTAACTAAAATAAATTAATACTTAAATTAATTTTATGACAAAAAGTAAAACAACATTTTGGTTGTTAAAAACCAAAATTAAGGACAAGAAATTATTTTCTTACAATCATAATAAAAGCCTTAAAGCTTTATTTATTATGCTTTTGCTGTTCAACTTTACGAGTTTACAAGCTCAAGATAATATTACAGTAAGTGGTGTTATTACAGAGGGAGACTCAACAGTATCATTACCAGGTGTTTCTGTAATGGTAAAAGGAACAACAAAAGGAACATCTACAGATTTTGATGGTAAATTTACACTTAGAAACATCCCATCAAACTCAGTATTAGTGATATCTTATTTAGGATATTCAACTAAAGAAATTAAAGTAGCTGGTAAAACAAATTTAAAAGCATCACTTTACCCAAGTACAGAGTCTTTAGATGAAATCGTGGTTGTAGGGTATGGTACTTCTAAAAAATCAGACTTAACAGGTTCTGTTGTTGCTATTTCTGGTTCAGATATAGCAAAACAACCTATATCAAACGTTGGAGAAGCGCTAACAGGACGTCTTGCAGGTGTTCAAATTGTTTCTTCAGAAGGTTCCCCAGATTCTGAAATAAATATTAGAATACGTGGTGGAGGATCTATTACTCAAAACAGTTCTCCATTAATTATTGTAGATGGTTTTCCTGTTAATAGTCTTAGCGATATTGCTTCCTCAGATATCGAAAATATTTCTATATTAAAAGATGCGTCATCTACAGCAATATATGGTTCTAGAGGTGCAAATGGGGTTGTAATTGTTACTACTAAAAGTGGTAAAGACGGTAAGGTTACAGCAAACTTTAATATGTTTTACGGTGTAAGCAGTATGGTGAAGCCAATAGATGTTTTAGATGTGCCAGATTATGCAAAATGGCAATATGAATATGCTTTATTAAGAAACTCTGGTGGGCCTGCTGAAAATCCGGCAGAATCTTACGAAAGATATTTTGGTTTGTGGCAAGATTATGATCAATATTTGGGTCAGAAAGGAACAGATTGGCAAAATCAGATTTACGGTAAAATGGGTGAAATTGAAAGCAGAGATTTATCTGTTAGAGGAGGTTCAGAAAAGTTTAACTATAGCTTAAGTTATTCCTTATTTGATCAAAAAGCAATCATGGTAGGTTCTAATTTTAGAAGAGACAACCTTTCTTTATCTTTAAAAAGTAAAGCAAGTGATAAAATTGATTTATCATTTACTTTACGTTATGCAAATACAGTTGTAAATGGTGGTGGTGCAAATGAGCAAAACGAAACCTCATCTGCAGATGCACGTTTAAGACATAGTGTTGGTTACTCACCAGTTCCACTTCCAGGATTAACAACAGATGATACAGATGAAGCTTTACAAAGTTATTTAGTAGATCCTTTTCTTGCAGTAGATGATAATCAACGCCAAAAAACAAGAAAAAACTTTAATATGGTAGGTAGTTTTTCTTGGGAAATGATTAAAAACCTAAAATATAGAATGGATATTGGATTAGATAATAGAAGAGATACAGATGATCGTTTCTATGGTCGTTCTACATATTATGCGAACAACAGACCTTCTGCAGATAATCAAGGTTTACCTGCATTAGTAACTAGAGACAGAGAGCAAGTGCGTTTTAGAAATGCCAATACTTTAAATTACGATTTTAAAGAGTTAATTAGCAATACAGATCACAAACTAAAATTGTTATTAGGTGAAGAAATGATTGTTACTACAAGAAACGAACTTACAAACGAAATTCATGGATTTCCAAAGTTTTTTGACTTTGAAACAACAAGAAATCTAAGTTCTCAAGGAACACCACAAGCGGTTAATAGGTTTTATAGTCCAGATGATAAATTACTTTCTTTCTTTGGTAGGGTAAATTACAGTTTTAAAAACAGATACTTATTAACAGCAACCTATAGAGCAGATGGATCTAGTAAATTTTTAGGAGATAATGCTTGGGGTTATTTTCCTTCTGCTGCACTTGCTTGGAAAATTTCTGAAGAAAATTTCTTAAAAGATGTAGATTGGTTATCTTCTTTAAAAGTAAGATTAAGTTATGGAGAAGCAGGAAATAATAATATCCCAACAGGACAAACCGTTCAAAACTTCCAGTCAAATAACACAACTTATATAAATAATGTAAATAGCTATTGGGCAGCATCAAATGTTTTAGCTAATCCAGATTTAAAGTGGGAAACTACAGTAACACAAAATATTGGTTTAGACTTTGGTTTTTTTGATAATAGAATATCTGGTAGTATAGAGACTTATAAAAATCTTACTCAAGATTTATTAATAAGATATGGTATTCCTGGTTCAGGATATACATATCAATACAGAAATATGGGTGAAGTTCAAAATACGGGTATAGAAGGTTCTTTAAACTTTACAGTAATTGACAAAAGAAATTATGGTTTAGACCTTTCTGTAAATGCAAGTGCAAATAAAAACAGAATTAATTCTTTAGGAATTCAAGAGAACTTTGGGGAAGCTACCAACTGGGCATCTTCTCAAATAGGTATTGATTATTTAGTAAACGTAGGTCAACCTCTAGGTATTATGCAAGGTTTTAAAAATGATGGTAGATATGAAGTATCAGATTTTAATTATGATGCAAATAATCAAGAGTATACTTTAAAAAATGGGGTAGTAGATAACTTAGTTATAGGTGATGTGAGACCTGGATCATTGAAATTAAAGGATATTAGTGGTCCTAATGGAGTTCCTGATGGAGTTGTAGATATTAATGACCAAACTATTATTGGTAATTCCAACCCAGATTTAACTGGTGGTTTTGTATTAACAGGTCGTGCTTATGGTTTTGATTTATCTGCGGCATTTAACTTTAGTTTAGGGCAAGATGTTTACAATGCAAATAAAGTAGAGTTCACAACTTCAAATCAAAATGGTCAGTACAGAAACTTAAGTACAGTTATGGCAGATGGTAGTAGGTGGACAAACTTAGATCCTGCTTCAGGACAATTGGTTACAGACCCAACCCAATTAGAAGCACTTAACAAAAATACAACAATGTGGTCTCCTTATATGTCTAGATTTGTATTTAGTGATTGGGCTGTAGAAGACGCTTCTTTTTTAAGATTAAATACCTTAACTTTAGGGTATAGATTACAAGAAGAAGTTGTAGAAAAAATTGGATTATCGAATTTAAG
>NZ_CBFHJT010000085.1:0-11013 GCF_965656025.1 Polaribacter sp. | reverse complement strand
GGACTGAATCCTGCTGTTGTTCCAGAAGAAGAACTGTATAACAGAATTATTAATATGTTTCAGCTTATTAATATTAAAGAGGATGTGATAGAAATTCATTTTTACGGTGCTGGATGTGGCACACCTAAACCAGCAGCCATTTTAAAAGACATATTAGAAAAAATATTTATCAATGCCAAAGTAGTAATTTCTGAAGATATGTTAGCAGCTGTTTATGCTGCAACAGGAATAGAACCTGCAATGGTTTGTATTTTAGGAACGGGTTCTAATAGTTGTTATTTTGACGGACAAAACATGCAGATGTTAGTGCCTTCTCTGGGATATATTTTAATGGATGAAGCCAGTGGTAATTATTTTGGAAAAAAATTAATTATAGATTATTACTATAAAAATATGCCAGTAGATATCTCTAAAAAGTTTGAGGCTGAATTTAATTTAGATGCAGATTATATAAAAAAGAACATCTACAAAGAAGCAAACCCTAATATGTATTTAGCTTCTTTCGCGAAATTTATGTTCGATTTTAAGGATGAAGATTATATTAAAAGATTAATCAAAAAAGGATTTCAAGAATTTTTTAAATATCGAATTTTACCCTATAATATCAACAAAAAAACACCTATATACTTTATAGGTTCTATAGCACATTATTTTAGAGATATTTTAGAAAGTGTGGCAACAAATAATAATTTACAAATCACAGATGTCATTCAAAGACCTATAGATAGTCTGTTAGCGTACCATAAAAACAATATTAATTTATAAAGTCTAAAATTCTTTCCAATTTCATACCTCTAGAACCTTTAATTAAGATAATTTGGTTTTCTAGAGGTTTTTTTTGCAAGTAATTTTGCAAATCTTCATAGTTTTTAAATTGATGATTCTTTGTGTCACTTATGTAAAAGTTTTCTCCTACATAAAAAATATTCACAAAACCTTTGTTATCGCATAAATTTACGATTTCTTGATGCTCTTTTTTACTGTCTTTTCCCAATTCAAACATATCACCTAAAATTACTATTTTATTTTTTTCTGATATATTAGAAAAATGTTCTAAGGCAGCTTGCATACTTGAAGGGTTCGCATTATAAGCATCTAAAATTATTTTGTTGCTTTTTTTCTCTATAATTTGCGACCTGTTGTTGGTAGGTATATATGCTTCTAAAGCTTCTTTAATTTGATGATTATTTACTTTAAAGTACTTACCAATTGTAATAGCAGCTGCTATGTTGGTGTAGTTGTATTTTCCTATTAAATTAGTATTAATTATCAAATCGTTTAAAGCTACTTTTACTATTGGGTTGGCTTGTTTAAGACTTATTTCATTCAAAAAATTGATGGTTTTACAATTTTTTGTTTTTTCTAATTGGATAGGATCATCAGGGTTTATAAAAGCAGTTTTATTGTGTTCAATTAAAAAATCATACAACTCGCTTTTCCCTTTAATGACACCTTCAACTCCACCAAAACCTTCTAAATGCGCTTTTCCAAAATTTGTAATATATCCGAAATCTGGTGCGCAAATAGCGGATAAAAATGCTATTTCTTTTTGATGATTTGCACCCATTTCAATAATACCAATTTCTGTATCACTTGATATAGAAAGTAGCGTTAAGGGAACCCCAATATGGTTATTTAGGTTTCCTTTTGTTGCAGTAGTTTTATATTTTTTTGATAGTACACAATTTATGAGCTCTTTGGTGGTTGTCTTGCCATTACTGCCTGTTAACCCAATAATAGGAATCTTTAATTGATTTCTATGATATTTGGCTAGACTTTGTAATGTTTTTAAAACATCTTCCACCAAGATAGTCCTATTGTCTATAAAGTACTTTTCTTCATCAATAACAGCATAACCAGCTCCTTTTTTTAAAGCTTCTTCTGCAAATTTGTTTCCGTTAAAGTTTTCGCCTTTTAAGGCAAAGAAAATGCTGTTTTTTCTAATATTTCTAGTATCTGTATCAACAAGAAAATGAGCAGTATAAAGCTTGTAAATTTCTTTAATATTCATAAATTAAAGATAAAAAAAACCTCAATGTTTTTTACATTGAGGTTTAAATAATTTTATAAAATATATTATCTACTAGGATTTCTAGCGGTTCTTTTTTTGTAGGTCATTGGACCTAGTTTGTCTGTAACACATCTAAAACCAATAAAGTTAGTAGCCATGTATTGTGGTAAATATCTTCTTTGAGCAGGGTCTAACCAATACTCTCTATCTGCCCAAGAACCACCTTTGTAAACTCTAGTTTCATCACTAATTAAAGTTCTACGTTTTTTAGCATCATTCACTAAAATGTCTCTACCATTTATAGAGTCTCTTATAATTCTTGGTTTTTTTGGTGAGTTATACATACTTGGTCTAGATGCAAATCTATCTGCGTCATCTTCAAAAAAACGTGTTGAATTTAAATCTCCATCACCAATATCTGCATTTTCTGCTTTAGAAAAATTAGTTCTAAATGCTGCATCACTTTTAGTAATAGGTATGTATTTAATAGATCCAGGTAATTGTTTTGGTCTAATACTTCCGTTTGGTAGCGTATCATATTCTACAGCTACACCATTACCAACAATTACAACTTTGCCTTCTTGGTTAATCATTTTTTTAGTAAACAAGTTTCCTCTAAAATAATTAAAATCGTTGGCTTCATTATCAATTATTGGTCTATATACATCTGCCACCCATTCTGCAACATTACCAGACATATCATACAAACCAAAAGCATTTGGTGGGTAAGATTTTATTCTAATAGGAATATCAGAACCATCAGAACTCCAACCCGGTAAACCACTATATTGTCCTCTTCCTTGTTTAAAGTTAGCTAATTGATCTCCTCTATAACGTTTTGTTTTTGCTCTTGTATATTTTCCATCCCAAGCATATTTTTTTCTACCTCTAATATTATTGTATTCTCTGTTTTCTAAAACAGCTTTTGCTGCAAATTCCCATTCAGCTTCTGTAGGTAGTCTAAATTTTTGTTGTAAAATACCATCTGCTTGGGTAATTTTTCTACCTTGAAACGCACCTGGTTCTCTATTTCTTTTTGAGGTTCTTGTTCTAACACCTCTTTGATAAATTGTAGTGTCTCCTTCAAAAAGATTAGAGTCGTTAGCTAAAAATACATCTGTATCAAAATGATTTCTTACAGAATCAATTTCAAAAATATTTTTAATATGTCCTTTATCTATTAACTTTTTTAGGTTTACAGCGTTTGTTCTCCATTTACAATACTCATTTGCTTGCAACCAAGTTACACCAACCACAGGATAATCGGCGTATGCCGGATGGCGAAAATAATTTTCTGATAAAATGTCTGTATTTCCTAAACTTTTCCTCCAAACCAACGTATCTGGTAAAACAGAATTGTATACATGTTTGTATTGCTCTTCAGAAGGTGGAAACACATCTTTTATATATTGTACATATAAAAAATATTCAGAGTTTGTAACTTCTGCTTCATCCATAAAGAAAGAACGGACATGAATTTTCTTAGGTGTCGTATTCCAATCAAACATTACATCGTCTTGAACTTGACCCATTGTAAAAGATCCTCCTTCAATGGCAACCATCCCTAAAGGTGGTTCTTGTCCTTCGAAAGAACTATTTCTAATATAACCCCCATTTTTAGGATCATTAAAAGACAAACCTGTTAACCTAGATTTACCACTTGTAGATCTATTACAGTTTGTTAAAAGTACTGTTGTTAAAACAACTAAAGATAATTTTAATATTTTTTTCATTTCCTAATAGAAAATTATTTAGGTTTTTATTTAAAGATGCAATTTACAATAAATATAGTTTAGTGCAAGAAAAATACAAATTTTAACGCATCATTTTTTTAATCACTTTTTATTAAACGCAAGCTTTTTATATTTAGTATAATTTATCTTTGCAACTAATAAAATATCTCTAATAAATTTGCGTTATTTGAATAATTATCGATGAAAAAATATTTACAACTATTTTTATTTCTTTTTTTTGTGCAATTTGTTACTGCACAAACTACTAATTCTGTGCTTGCTAACGGAGATTGGTATAAATTTACTGTAGATACTACTGGAGTTTTTAAAATTGATAAAAACTTACTAGAAAATATTGGTATTTCTACAAATAATTTAGACCCTAGAACGATTAAAATATTTGGGAATGGAGGTAATCTTTTACCCGTTTTAAATAGTGAGTTTAGATACGAAGACCTTCAAGAAAACGCTATTTATATAGAAGGAGAGCAAGATGGTATTTTTAATAACAACGATTTTATACTTTTCTATGCAAAAGGACCACATGACTGGGTAGTAAATGTATCATCTAAAACAGCAAGACATAGACAAAACATTTATTCAGATAAGGCTTATTATTTTATAACTGTTGGTAATAATAATGGTAAAAGAATCAATGCAAAAGCATTAAATACAAACACAGCAACAGAAACAATAACTACTTTTAATGATTATACGTTTTACGAAAAAGAAGAACTGAACCTTTTAGGCGCAGGTACACAATGGTTTTTTAACGATAATTTTAATATAGAAAATACACAAACATTTACCATACCTTTTACAAATGCTGTTGCCAATAATCCTGTTTTTGTTAGAATAAGAGGCGTTAGCAACTCAATTGTTTCTTCAACAATGGCTGTAAAGGCAAATAATACAGATATTTATACCCTAAATTTCCCTGCGGTTTCAGGTGGTCTAACAAAGGCATTAACAGCGGAAAGAAGTGCTTCTTTTGTAAATACATCAGAATCTATAAATATAGAAATTTCTTATAATAATAATGGCAACCCCTCTGCAAACGCCTATTTAGATTTTATAGAAATTATAGGCGAAAAAAATCTTACTGCAAATAATAATCAGTTTTCATTTCGAAGTTTTAAACAGTTTGATGCCAATTCTGAAGTTACTTTTCAAATTGCAAATACCAATCAAATTTTTCAAGTTTGGGATGTTTCCAATCACTTATCACCACAAATAATAACGAATGAAGGTGCAGGTAATAATTTTACATTTACGGATGATGGTAGTGTTTTAAACGAATATGTTGTTTTAAATGATAACGATTTTTATGTTCCAGAAACCATTGAAAATGCACGAGTAGCCAATCAAAATTTACATAGTTTAAAAGACATTAATTATGTAATAATTACTAACAATCAGTTAGCTTCTCAAGCACAAAGATTGGCAGATTACCATCAAAATAATACAGGTTTAACCACAAGAGTAGTAGATTTAGAAGAAATTTATAATGAATTTTCCTCTGGATCAAGAGATATCACAGGGATTAGAGATTTTTTAAAACATTTGTATACCACAAACACCACTGCAGATAAAAAATTAAAATATGTTTGTTTTTTTGGGGATGCATCTTATGATTATAAAGACAGGTTGTCATCTAACAATAATATTGTACCTGTAAAATTATCTGAACAAAGTTTCAATCTAGCAAGCTCGTATGTAACAGATGATTTCTTTGTAATGCTAGATGACAATGAAGGCACCATGTTAACCACACATACTTTAGATGTTGCTTCCAGTAGAATTCCAGTTTCAGATTTATCTCAGGCAAAAGATGTTGTAGACAAAATTTTAAGTTATTACAGTAAAACTTCTATCGGAGATTGGAGAAATACAATCACATTACTAGCAGATGATATCGATGAAACAGGAGAAGAAGTTATACAACAAGGGGTAGAGTCTATTGCCGATGAAATAACCAATAATAAACCCATCTTTAATTTAAATAAAATATATGTGGATGCGTTTGTGCAGCAAAACTCTTCTGGTGGTGAACGTTATCCAGAAGTAAAAGAGGCCATTACAAATGCCATAGAAAAAGGAAGTTTGGTTTTCGATTATTTTGGTCATGGAGGAGAGGATGGTTTTGCCTCTGAAAGAATTTTAGAAAAACCACAAATTCAGGAATTTAGCAACGCAAACACATTACCACTTTTAATTACGGTTACGTGCGATTTTTCTAGATTTGATAATCCGAATAGAATTACTGCAGGCGAATTAACCTTGTGGAATAAAAATGGTGGTGCAGCAAGTATGATAACCACAACAAGAGAAGTGTTTATTTCTGTTGGACAGCGTTTTAATGAAAATTTAATTAGACTTCTTTTAGAATTTAATGATGAAGATTATACAATTTCAGAAGCATTGTTAGAGGCTAAAAATCAATTTACAAATTCACAGAAATTTTTTATTTATTCGTTTGGAGACCCTGCTATGAAGTTAGCGGTACCAGAACCAAACGTACAAATAACAAAAATGAATGGAAAAGATATTACACAGTCTTTAGATACTTTAAAAGCCCTTTCTAAAGTTAGTTTCGAAGGTGTTGTATTAGACAATACCAATACTATTTTAAACAACTTTAATGGTTCTTTGTCTACAACAATTTTTGACAAACCTTTAGATAAAAACACGTTAGATAATGATAATTTTGGTATTAAAATGACTTTTGATACACAAGATAGTAAACTGTTTAGAGGGAAATCTACCATAGAAAATGGGGTTTTTAAATTTGATTTTATTGTACCCAAGGATATAAAAATTGCTTACGGAAAAGGAAAACTCAGTTTTTATGCAGAAAATGGAAATGCAGAAAAAGCAGGCTTTAATTTTGATGTAGTTGTGGGTGGAATCGATGAAAATGCACCAGATGATACTGTGGGACCAGAAATTCAGCTTTTTATGAACGACGAATCTTTTATTGATGGTGGCAATACCAATAGTTCTCCTAATCTTATAGCTGTTTTGTCGGATAATAGTGGTATAAATACTTCTATAACAGCAGTAGATCATGATATTATTGGAATTTTAGATGGAGATACGTCTAATCCAATAGTTTTAAATGACTTTTATCAAACAGAATTAAACGATTTTACCAAAGGGAAAGTAACCTATAGATTAAGAGATTTAGAAGTAGGGCCACATACTTTAAAAATAAAAGCTTGGGATACATATAATAATTCATCAGAAACAACGTTAAACTTCGTGGTTGTAAGCGATGCTATTCTAAATTTAGAAAATGTTTTAAATTATCCCAATCCTTTTGTAAATTACACAGAGTTTTGGTTCAACCATAACAAACCAAATGAATCTTTAGAAGTACAAGTTCAAATATTTACAGTTTCAGGTAAATTAGTGAAAACAATTAATAGAAACGTGCAGACCACAGGTAATTTGTCTAGAAACATCACTTGGAATGGTTTAGATGATTTTGGTAATAAAATTGGAAAAGGCGTATATGTTTATAAACTAAAAGTAAAGTCAACAATAAGTAATTTGGTAGCAGAGAAATACGAAAAATTAGTAATACTTCAATAAAAAGTAGATATTTGCAATTGAGAAATAATTAAGATAGATTAAAAAAATGAAGAAATTAGGAATGTTTTTATTAGTTGCTATTTTAGCAACATCAAAAATAGCAGCACAAACAAATACCCCAGTTACAGGTGGTATTACCACAGCAACTCCTTTTTTATTAATTGTACCAGATGCTAGAGCAGGTGGTATGGGAGATATGGGGGTAGCAACAAGTGCAGATGCGTGGTCATTGTTTCATAACCCTGCAAAAATAGCTTTTAGTAATAGACAAATAAAAACAGGGATTACTTATTCGCCTTGGTTACGTAACCTAACAGATGATATTTTTATAGGAAGTGGTTCTTATATAAACAGATTTAGTGAAAATGCAGCTTGGGGTGCAGACTTTAAGTATTTTAATTTAGGGCAAATTGACTTAACAGATAACCAAGGGAATTCAAAAGGATCTATTAATCCGAGTGAATTTGTAGCAACAGGTTCATATTCTTTAAAGTTAAGCGAAACCTATGCAATGGGTGTTTCTTTAAAATACATTCGCTCTAATTTAGCATTTAATAATACAGCAGCTAACACTTTACAGCCTATCAACTCTTTTGCAGTAGACGTTTCAGGTTATTATCAATCTTTAGAAGAAAATTATGGTAATTTTAACGGACGTTATAGATTAGGTTTCAATATTGCTAACATTGGCCCGAAAGTATCTTATGTTCCTGGTGAAGAAGATTTTATACCAACTAATTTAAAACTAGGTGGTGGTTTCGACTTTATTTTAGATGACTACAATACCATTGCAACTACACTAGAGTTTACAAAATTGTTAGTACCAACTCCAGACCCTAGTGATTCAACTGCAAATGATGACAAAGGTTTTATAAATGGTATTTTCTCTTCTTTTGGAGATGCTCCAGGAGGTTTTAGCGAAGAGTTAAAAGAAATTACTTACGCATTAGGTGCAGAGTATTTATACAATAATGCATTTGCTTTAAGAGCAGGATATTTTCATGAAAGTGAAGACAAAGGAAATAGACAATATTTTACTTTAGGTGGTGGTTTTAGAACCAATGCCTTAAATATAGATTTATCTTATTTGGTAAATTCTTCAGATGTAAACAACCCGTTAGAAAACTCGCTACGTTTTTCTTTATCTTTTGATTTAGGAGAGCTTTATGAAGACTATTAAAAACTAGTAAAATTTTACTAAGTTTATTCTATTATTTAAAGCAGTCATTTTAAGACTGCTTTTTTTTACCAAAAAATATGAAGGAAATTAAAATTACGGCTTCTGCAACTATTTATAATGACATTACAGAATTATCTGGTGAAGATAATTTGTTAATGCAAAAAGCTATAGAAGCAAGACAGAATGCGTATGCACCTTATTCTAAATTTAATGTTGGTGCTGCTTTATTGTTAGAAAACAGTCAAATTGTTTTAGGCAATAATCAAGAAAACGCAGCATATCCTTCTGGGATGTGTGCAGAAAGAGTTGCTATTTGGAATGCAGGGGCAACTTTTCCAGGTGTAAAAATTATAAAACTAGCCATTTCAGCAAGTTCTACGATTTCTAAAGTAGACAAACCAGTAGGGCCTTGTGGAGCTTGCAGACAAACTCTTTCTGAATTCGAAATCAATCAAAAAGTACCTTTTGAAGTGTTGTTTATGGGCGAAGTTGGAGAAATTGTAAAAACAAAATCTTTACTTGATTTGTTACCTTTTTCTTTCGATAGTTCCTATTTGTAGAAAGAATTTTATTTATGAAATCAGACATTTATTCAAGAGAAAACATCAAAGTAATAATGGTAAATTTTTACCATAAACTACTTTCTGATGATAAAATGGTGCCTTTTTTTGAAGAGATTATTTCAAATAATACATTAGATCATCACTTAGAAATTATCACCGATTTTTGGAATGATATTTTATTTGATACAACTACTTATAAAAATAATACCATGCAAAAGCACATCAATAAAAATGCTTTTGTACAATTTAAGAGAGCACATTTTACACTTTGGACATCGTATTTATTTGAAACAATAGATGCTAGTTTTAGAGGAGAAAATGCTGAGAGAATGAAAAACAGAGCTACCTCTATTGCTACTGTTATGCAGTTAAAAATGGATTTGTATAAAAAATAAACCTATTTTTTAATACTATAAAAATAATATTTTTTTGTTGTTGAACTTTCCATTACTATGCATGCATAGTATTTTTTTTTAACTACTTTTCTTATTTTTGAGATTATAAATTTCAATTTTTTATGATTTCTTCAAAAATTACGGGAACAGGAAGTTTTATACCCAGCATTAAAAAAGAGAACAACGCTTTTTTAGATACTCATTTTTTAAATGAAGATGGTAGCAATTTTTCATCAGAAAACACTTCTATTATCCAAAAATTTAAAGACATTACAGGTATAGAGGAAAGACGTTATGCAAAACCAGCGTTTAAAACTTCTGATTTGGCATTTTTTGCTGCAGAAAAAGCCATTAAAAATGCAAATATCAATCCAGAGGAATTAGATTATATCATTGTAGCCCATAATTTTGGTGATTTACAACAAAATACCATACAAGGAGATACTTTACCAAGTATTGCAACAAGAGTAAAATATAGATTATGTATTGCAAACCCAAACTGTGTTGCGTACGATTTACTTTTTGGTTGCCCAGGTTGGGTAGAAGGTGTAATACAGGCACAGGCGTTTATTAAAGCAGGTATTGCAAAAAAATGTTTGGTAATTGGAGCAGAAACTTTGTCTAGAGTTGTAGATAAACACGATAGAGACTCTATGATTTATAGTGATGGTGCAGGGGCTTCTATTGTAGAAAAAACGGAAAATGATACCTCAGGTATTTTAAGTCACGCAAGCCAAACTTTTGCAAAAGAAGAAGCATATTTTTTACATTTCGGAAAATCATTTAATACCAATGAAGACAAAAATGTACGTTACATTAAAATGTATGGTAGAAAAATTTATGAATTTGCCATTACAAACGTACCAGCAGCTATGCAAACTGCCTTAGAAAAAAGTGGAATAGATATTAAAGAGGTAAAAAAAATATTGATACATCAGGCAAACGAAAAAATGGATGAAGCCATTATTAAAAGGTTTTACAGACTTTATAAAATGAAAGCTCCAGAAGGTGTAATGCCTATGAGTATTCATAAATTAGGAAATAGTTCTGTAGCAACTGTACCTACTTTATTAGATTTGGTTTTAAATGGTAAAATAGAAAACCAAGAAGTAAAAAAAGGCGATGTTGCCATATTAGCGTCAGTTGGGGCAGGTATGAATATTAATGCCATTGTGTATCGTTTTTAAGGACAATAAAATTTAGTTTTTCTATCAAATTATAATCAAATAGAATTTCCTTAAAAAATTAACCTCTTATATCGTAAATCTAATATCAAAATATTATTTTTGCGCATGCAACAACACAACGTACTTATTTTAGATTTCGGTTCGCAATACACTCAGTTAATTGCGAGAAGAGTTAGAGAATTAAACATTTATTGTGAAATTCATCCTTATAATCATCAACCAGAAAATGTATCAGAATTTAAAGCGGTTATCCTATCTGGAAGCCCAAATTCGGTAAGAGGAGAAAATGTTTTACATCCAGATTTATCTGAAATTAGAGGTAAAAAACCAGTTTTGGCGGTTTGTTATGG